>JBGSHH010000578.1:0-8005 GCA_041752355.1 Pirellulaceae bacterium
ACACCTTGCACGCGCGCGAGATACACCTTCTCCACTTCACCTCGTGCGAACTGCGGTTGTAACAGACCTGCGAAGTGCCGCGTGCGTGCGAATATGACGAGGCCGCTCGTATTGGCGTCGAGGCGATGCGCTGGTCGCGGCTTCTCCGGGTGATAAACTTGCTGTAAGACTGACTGCAGCGTGTTGCGGTTGAATCGACCGCAGGGATGCAGCGGCAGCGGCGCAGGCTTGTGAAGCACAAGGATGGCTTCGTCCTCATACAACAAGCGAACCTCCGTGCTGACAGTCGGTTCCACCGTTGCTGGCAACAGATGCAGATAGCGTTCGCCTGCGCGGATGATATGGCTAGCGCTTACGGGGACATGCTCGGAAGTTTGCAATCGTTGCTCGCGATAGGCGCGTTCCCATTGTTCGCGCGGCAGATGGGGAAAAATGTCGGCAAGGAATTCGACGATCATCCGTCCATCGGCAAGGGCGGGAATATTGATGGGACGATAGTTGTCGTAAGGCACGCTGCCGGGGAGCGGTGCCATGGCGGAGACGATCGCCGTCTGGCGTTGCTGCAAAAGACGCGCGCGTTGCTCGGCGGATGACACAAAGCAATAAGGGCAGCTGATGCCTTGCTGAAAGCGTTCGTCTTCTTGATCGGCGGCGGCTAACGGAGTTTGGCAACGATGGCATTGATCGCTGTCTGTCTCTTGCAAACTGGGATCCAGGCCGACGCGGTGATCGAAGACGAAGCACTCGCCGTCATAGTGCGCGCCGCCGACTTCTTCGAAATACTTCAATATCCCGCCGTCGAGCTGATAGATCTGCTCATAGCCTTCGCGTTGCATGAAGGGGCCCGCCTTCTCGCAGCGGATACCGCCGGTGCAGAACATAACGACCGGCTGTTGCTTTAACTCGCTGGGTAATCGCTCGACAGCTTTCGGGAAATCGCGAAAGTGATCGATGCCGATATTCACGGCGTTGCGAAAGGTACCGAGTTTCACTTCGTATTCGTTGCGCGTATCGAGCAGCGTGACTGACCGTCCTTCATCGAGCCACTGTTTCAGTTCGCTGGGTGAAAGTTTTGGCGAAGGCTGACGAGCGGGATCGATTTCCGGGACGCCAAAAGCGATGATCTCCCGCTTGATGCGCACCAGCATCCGGGTGAAGGGTTGTCGATCGCTAGTACTGATCTTGGGCGCAAGCGTTTCCAACCCGGCAATGCCGCGCAGCTCCGCCAGCAGGAGATCGATCTCCGCCGCACCACCGGCGACAAAGAGGTTGATGCCCTCGGTACTGAGCAGAATAGTCCCTTTCAGTCCCCATTGTTTGCACTGCGGCAATAGCCGTGCGCGGAGCGTTTTTAAGTCCGACAACGGCGCGAACTTGTAGGTCGAGATATTGGTAACGCTGGGCATAGCAATGCACGAAAGAGAACAAGCAACGCTGGAGCATGGCAGTGAGTATCAAGAACGGATGCGTGCAATCCTAGAACTCATTCCTCACCTAGGCAATAGAGCCACTCTTGGCGTTGCCCTGATTTCGATTCCACCACGCGAGCGTAGATGCGATTGCCGCACACCGACGGTGTGGCATACGCTTCGTCGCCGAGGCGGTTCTCCGCAACTTGCTCGTATTTGGTCGGCTGGGCCTTAAAGATCAGCATCTTGCCATCCTCGCCTGTCGCAAGTAGTTGATCACCAATGAGCACAAGCGACGCACTATACGATCCACCGACGCGAGACTTCCACATTTCCTCGCCTGTGTCGCATTTCCAGCAAGAAGCGATGCCGCCGTCTTGCATGGCATACAAGTAGCCGTCGCGCACGATCATCGACGGCACATAGACGCGGGCGCCATTTTCCCAGACGGTTTTCCCTGAGCCATCCGCCAACAAACATTGGACGTGATTGCGCGGATAGCCGCCGCTGACATAAATATGCTGGCCGTCGGTGACGATGTTCGTGACACATTCGGTAGTTGCGCCGGCGACCTCCCAGAGCTTCTTACCAGTTAATGGATCGTAGCTCACCACCAGATCGCAACCTTGCACCAAGACTTGATCTTTGCCATTAAGGTGGTATACCTGCGCGGAAGCATAATTCGCCTTCTGCGGGCGTTCTTGCTTCCAAACGATATCGCCGGAGAGTTTATCGAGCGCCGCCACCACGCCGCCCGCGGGGCTATCGGTCGTTACATAGAGCAACTTGCCATGCAGCGTAGGGGAAGAACCAAAGCCTTGATGCGTCTTAAAGGCGGAGACTTTCGTTTGCCAGAGTTGCTTACCGGTGCGATCCAGGGCGGTTGTGTAAACGGCGTCACGATTGAGAAAGTTGATGTAAAGATGCTCGCCGTCGCATAACACCGAAGCGCAGGCTTGCGTGGTCTTCTTGTTGCCTTTGCGATCCAGACCGCCCGAATGAACATCGGTTCGCCATAACTGTTTACCGGTCGCCCGATCGAAGCACAGCACCGACTGCAACTCTTTCTCCTCATCGGCAGTAGCTAGCAAAACTTGATTGCCCACGACCGTGGGCGAGGAATGTCCACGGCCCACAACGGGAGCTTTCCAAACTACATTCTCGCTATCGCTCCAATGCAGTGGGAGCTTTTGATTCGGCGGCGCGACGCCTGTCCCGAGCGGGCCACGCCAAGCAGGCCAATCGTGCGCGAGTTCAGCGCTGCTGGTGCCATTGCGCGGCGCATCGGCGGCGACGCAAACGGTTGTGCAAAGCAGCAGCGCTACGGCGCGGAGAGTATGTTTGTAAAGCATGACGGGAAGCTCTTTCGATAGTACTCAGACTAAGGTGTGCCAGAAACAGTTAGCCAGGCATTTGAACTGCGGCCATGGCCAGGCAGGTTGATGTCAAACGAAGCCGTGCGTCGTTGCTTGTCGGCGCCGCCGATGCCGAAAATGACAATCGGTCCTTGCCAAGGCTTGGTCTGCGGAGCGGATTTTAGCATTAGTTTAATCGCCTTGGCCGCATCCCCTTGTGCTGGGGAAACAACTGGCTCGGCCGAGACGCCAGCGGGAAGATTCAGAGCGGATACAGTGATCTCCTCGGCATATCCATCGCGGCGATCGATATTGACAGCGATCTCCAGTGGCTTATCCGCAGTGAGAACAAACTGATCCGCAGCCAATGTCAAAGCATAGTCTGGTGTTACCGGTGCGACGAGCAGGCGATAGGCGAAGCGTGGTCCACCGCGACCATGCAAGTCACGCACGCGGAGGCGGTACTCGCCATCTTTGGGTATAGCGAAGACCAATTCCGGATCGGCCTGCTTTTGAGCATCGTCAACTAGTTGAAGCTGCTCATCGGCGGCATTGTGAATGGAAAATACACCATCTAGCGGCAGTCCCAACTGCCGCGCGGTGAGTTCAAATCGCACCTTCTGACCTTTATTGCCGGTAAACCGAAACGTGTGCATGGTCTTGGGCTTTTCGAATCGCCCCGAGATGAATAGGGGCAATGCGGCAATCGCTTCGCCTTGAGGGGTACTCGCATCGGGGCCCGCGATTCGACCAGGCATCGTGTCTCTGTGAATATCCACCGCGCCTGCCACTTGTGGCACCGACAAGCGGGACGTTTCACGCGCTTCGTCGGCCGAAGAAGGGAGTTGAACCCGCGACGATCCCTCTTGCAGATTCCAACCCTGCAATGCGACTTCGCTGGAACCTTCCCCCGGCGCAACGAGCGGAAAGGGATACTCCACCACGCCCGAGGTCGTTAGTGTCAGGCGATAGACATAAGCGTCGCCGCCAGCAAACGCGATGGTGGAATTGGGTTCAGAGGGGAACGCGAATCCTCGCACTAGATAGTTGCCATCACGCGGTGCTTTGAAAACGATGACGGGATCTAGCCCGCGAGAGTCATGATCCTGCGCGAGCACATATGCTTCCGGTGTCGGCTGCATATCGATCGTGGCGGACGATCGTCGCGAGACCAATTCACATACTTGCAACACGCAATCCATCGGCGAGCCGAGTTGCCAATTCGCTTGCAAGCTGGCGACAAGGGTCTGGCCTTGCGTGAGCTTGAACGCATACCCATCTACGTCGCCACTTTTGTCGAACTTGCCATTTATGATGACGGGCAAATCGACATTGGATGCTTTGTCAGGAGCGTCATTGGGCTCGATCTCGTTTACTTCCGGCAACTGATCGATGAGAAATGGTCGTGGCGCGGAAGCTCCTTCGGCATTGTAAACGCGCCACAGGCAAAGTCCCGGCGTGGCATCGGGCGCGATCGTTACGTGAAATTTCCCCGCTTCCTGTTCGGCGGTGACTTTCACCCCAGGCTGATCGCACCACACCTCCACAGGCCAGGACGGAAACTCACCTGCCCCAGTGACCTTTAGCGCCGCGCCGCGCTGTCCGCCAGCTGGAAAAAGATGCGTGAGTTTAGGTGGCGCCGCCAGCGCCTGAGCGGCGATCAACCAACCAGCGCATGCAAGCGCGAGAATCGAGATGTTCGAACGATACAACACGCATTACCCCATCAATTCGCTAATGCAGGTGGCGTCGCTCACCAAATGGACCGGACGACCTTCGTGCGTGTAGTACATCTTGTCAGGATTCATACCAAGCTTGGAGTAAATGGTGGATACAAAATTCTCCGGCGACAAGACACGATCGACCGCGGCATAGCCTTTGGCATCGGTGGAACCGATTACTTGACCACCCGGCGTACCGCCGCCAGCGAACAGGACGCTCATGGCGTTGGCCCAGTGATCGCGACCGGCGTCCTTGTTGATCTGCGGCGTGCGACCGAATTCGCCCAACGCGATCACCATCGTGGTCTCGAGCAGGTCGCGCTCGGCGAGGTCTTCGATCAGGGTCGCAACGGTGGCATCCCAACTAGGCATCCGTTTGTTATAGGCATTGAATAAGTCGGTGTGATGGTCCCAACCGCCATCGGACAACGTGATAAACGGCACGCCTGCTTCCACCAATCGTCGCGCCAAGAGAGCGCGTTGGCCAAAGCCATTGCGACCGTAGCGACTCCGGACCTCATCGGGTTCGCGCTGAATCTCAAACGCTTGTTGCGCTTCTTTGGAGGTCACGAGTTGATAGCTTTGCTCATAGAACTTATCGACATCGCGGACCGGATCAGCCGCCGCATCGTCGGTGATGCGCGGCAAACGATCAACTGCCGCGCGCAAATCCTTGCGCCCTAGAAAACGATTTTCCTGCAGTCCGCGCGGTATCGCCACATCGCGAATGCGAAAACTATCGCTATTGGGATCATCTGCGACAACGAACGGAGCGTATTGCGCGCCGAGAAAGTTCGGACCGCCTGAACGCGTCATGCTGGGCAGGGAGAAATAAGGCGGAATTCCCGGGGGAGCACCGAGTTCTCGGGCAACGGCCGAGCCAAGGCTGGGATGGAAGCTGACAAAAGCCCCGCAACCCACGGGAATGCGCGGAGGCGCGCCAGTCATCATGTAGTGGTTGCCGGCACCATGATTGCCTTGATCGTGACGAATCGAACGAATCACCGCGAATTTGTCGGCGCATGCCGCCAGGCGTTGCATGTGCTGTGAGAAATGGACGCCGGGGATTTTGGTGGCAATGGTATCGAACTGACCGCGAATCTCCACCGGAGCATGTGGTTTGGGATCGAACGTCTCGTAATGCGATGGGCCACCATCCATCCAGATCAAAATGCAGGCCTTGGCCGAGCGCCGTAGCGGTGCAACTTCTGCGTTATCTTTCGCGCGCAGCGCTCCCGCCAATCCGCCCGCCACCAATCCACTCAGGCCAAGGCGAAGGCAGTCGCGACGCGTAAATCCCAGACAATTTGTATGTGTGCCCATTCGTAATATCCCGATATCAATCCTTGAAAGCGAATTCAGGCGTATTGAGCAAGGCCCAAAACAGATCTTCGGTTGCTTGTCGGCGATGCTCGCCAGCTTCGGCATACACGCGGCGTCCGATCGCGAGTTCGTCTTGATTTGGAAAGCGGCCGTAAATCAGTAGATAAATCTCCGACGTCAGTTCGTCAGATGAGAGCTTCGTCGCCGCCAAGCGCGCTGCCCGGCCTTGATCAGAAGTAACGCGCTGATGGAGTGACGGCGCATTCATCAAATGGAGCGTTTGCGTGACGGTCGCGTCACTCAAGCGTTCGCAAGGAGGGTCTTGATTCTCGTTCGGGCGACTAAACGTGTCGAGAAACACCGAGTTCACTCGGGTGGTCCAAATTTCGTTGGCTTTAGCGCCGACCGGCATGGCATCAAATTTATCGGCAACGCCTGTGATGTCGGTAATGGCGTCGAGTAAGACCTCCGCCCGCATTCGAGTGCGATAGTGGCGTGAGTAATTTTGACGATCGGCAACATTGCGATTGCTGGGTAGGGAACTGAGTGCGTACACATGCGAGGTGACAATCGTGCGCAGCAAATGCTTGATGTCAAATTTAGCTGCTTGAAAGTCCTTCGCTAGCGCCTCCAGCAACGGACCATTGGTGGGCGGATTGGTCGCTCGCAAATCATCGACAGGCTCCACCAGGCCCCGTCCCATCAGGTCCGCCCAAACGCGATTGACCATCACTTGCGCAAAAAACGGATTATCGCCAGCAGTAATCCATTCCGCGAGCGCGGCGCGGGGATCATCGACTTGGGTTAAATCGGGTTGCGGCGAAAATAGCGTGCGCGGCGGGAGAACTTGCTGTGTGAGCGGGTGCCTCACCTCGCCAGTAGGCTTAACGAAGACGATCTCCTCGCCCCCGGAAATCGGCGGCGATAGTCCAGCTCCTTTATGTCCCACGCGACCGAAAAACGCTGCGAAGCTGTAGAAGTCGTCCTGGCTCCATTTCTCGAATGGATGATGATGACACTTGGCGCACTCCAAACGAATGCCCAAGAACAATTGGCTGACGAGTGTGGTGATTTCTTCCGGCTCGCGCCGATCGCGAAACAACACGGTCGCGCCATCGTTCCAGCTACTGCCTTGCGCGGCGACGAGTTCGCGTACAAATTGATCGTAGGGCTTGTTCTGGCGAAAGCTATCGCGAATGAACTGATCGTAGTTCACGACCGCTTTGATGCCGACACGATAAGGATTGGGGCGCAACAAGTCGGCCCATTTCGCTGCCCAATGATCGGCATACTCCGGACGTTCTAGCAAGCGATCGACCAGACGTGCGCGCTTATCGCTGGCAGGGTCGGCGATGAATTCGCGAACTTCGTCTGGCGTCGGCAAGCGACCGATCAAATCCAGATGCACTCGACGAAGATACTTCGCATCGTCGCAGGGCTCCGAAGGCGTGATGCGCAAGGACTTGAGCTTGGTCCAAACCAATTCGTCGATGAAATTATTGCGCGGAAGTTGGCTATAGGCCTCTTCACTCACATCGCCTGTCAACGGAATAGCAGTATGGTTGGTAGCGATGATGTTCATGTACCGGGCCATGATTGTCGCTTCGCCCGGGAGTGGCCCCGCTTTGACCAAACCATTTCGCGAAACGCCGACGATAGCGGCTTCGCTCGATTGATACTGCGTGCGGGCGGTGACATCGCGCTGACTACCATCGGCGTAGTGGGCAATGACTTGCAGTTGTACTTCTGCTGTTGGCTGCACGAATTGAGACGAGGGCGTAAGTTCGATGCTGGCCAGCGTCGATTCGCCTGCGATGCGTCGCGGTGTGCCGTGTTCGATCCACTGCAGCAAGACTTGAAAGTCGTCGCTATCGCGATCGATGCGCATGCCGCCACCATGGGGAACTTGCGCCGAAGCCTTCAAAAGCAGTAAACTGCGCTGGGGTGAGGCTAGCGAAACGCGACGGCCGCGTGATTGTACGGCGATGGCAGCGTGGTCGAACTCGGCATCGAAGCCCAACAACGAAAGCTGAAAGCCGTTTTGTCCCCTGGCCTTGCCATGACAGGCCCCCTGATTGCAGCCGTTGGCCGTCAAGATCGGTAGGACGTCTAGTTCAAAGCTCGGAGCCGACAATTCCGCCCCTGTCGCTAGCGACACGGGCGCGCAGCAAACGAATGCCGCCCATAGCCAGACCGC
>JBGSHH010000579.1:0-5546 GCA_041752355.1 Pirellulaceae bacterium
TAATTACGAAGTTCACTACCGAGGCCGGATACGCCGAAGCAATTCAAGAGTGCCTATCCTATACCTCAAGTCGAGAGGCTTTTGGGTTGTTGGCGTTCGGCGAGTGGGTGGCGCGCTCGCAGAAGGCCGTGGTTTTCTCCAATCTAGTGATGGACTCGTTTCTCGTTGAGACGACAACGAAAATGCTGATCGGAGCTTCCAACTCCTATGACGAGTTTCGGAATCGGTTCGGGCCAGCATACCAAATTAAGGGAATGCCAGCCGACTGGCGAGATGCGGTAAAGCTGTTTATGTCTCACGCTAGTTGAATGCTGCTCTCAAATACTCCTGTCGCTCCGCCCGCGTGCTAAGTCAGGGTATCCTCGCCCGCGCGAACCAGGGGGCTGGTTCAAACCTGGGAAACCTCGCTGGGGGACCCTAGTCGCCTCGCTAGCGCGCCCTTCGTGTCGGGCGCAGATTCGTACCCTTTGCCCTGCTGCGCTCGCTAGCGGGCCTCTGGTGCGCTCCTGGGGCCTTTGGGTAAGCAATTCGTTGGGGAGGGCGGCGCAGTCCGATTCCGGCGAGCGGGCCGTAACGCTCGGAGATGCAAGCCCAAGTGTCCCGCGTGCAGATCGTGGATTTCCTTCGTTTTGTAGCGCCCGCGTAGCGCCACGAAAGCCCACTCGGCAGCTAGACGAAAAAAGCCTCGTCGCAAAATCAATTGCGACAAGGCTTTAAGATGTGCCCCCTGTAGGACTCGAACCTACAACCCGCTGATTAAGAGTCAGCTGCTCTGCCAATTGAGCTAAGAGGGCGAATTTGGCAACTACGAATCTCGATTTGCATCGGCTCGCGGTGAACCACGAGTGTAGCAATTTTGGCATCGCATACAAGTGTGGGAAATCACCCCCCACTCTGCCCGATTAGAGGCGGTTGCTGCCTAGTGGGTTCGCACTCGCGGGAACTGCCAGTGACTAAATGTCGATCTGCGACGCAAAATCCCCCGCGAGTTCTCCAAATCGAGCGTCATAACCTGATCGCCCAGCAACCCCACGGAGAAGTGCTGCATTCAAGGTGTGTAACTCTCAATAGCATAACGATTAACGTCCAATTGCAAGGCCTCCAATCGGCGTGCTGCACGTCGGTTCAATCATCGCAATTTGCGATGCTAGCCTGACTTTGCATAAACAATCTTCACTTGAAGAGCGCCGATTGGTATATTCCTTGCATCAATAGTGGCTGATCGGCTGATGCAACGAACGATTCGACGCATGGCAGGAAATGTGTGTAGGTTCGTTATCCAATCAAGCATCGCCGTGACGCGAAGGGAGTGGTTACACAACTTGATGGAGGATCGCGATCGTGCAACGACCTACGCTGATCGTGGCTGTGCTGTCCCTGGGGCTGGCCGCTACCAACGTTTTCGCGAAACAACCCTCGCCTGCGGGCACCTTAGTCATCATAGGTGGCGCATTAAGGTTCGATAACACGGAAGTTTGGGGGCGCATTGTGCAACATGCGTCCGAAGCTCGGGTGGTTTCCGCGGATAAGCCCGTGCAGACCGTGCCGGTGAGTACGGCGGGTGCAGCGCCCGCGAAATATCGCCCTCGCATTGCCGTGTTTCCGACCGCCAGTGGCGATCCGGAGCGGGCGGGTCGCATTACCGCTGAAACCTTGAACAACTACGGCGCGGATGCGTTTGTGGTGCCGGTTGCCAACCGGATGGAAGTCAATCCTCGCGCTGCGGTGAATGACGCCGTGCTGATCGATTCCGTCAAAGCGGCCGATGGCGTCTATTTCACTGGCGGTCAACAAGCGCGCATTATGCATTGTCTGCACACAGAGGATGGCGGTAAGACGCCGATGCTCGACGCGGTGTGGGATGTTTATCGCAAAGGGGGCGTGGTGGCCGGTACAAGCGCCGGCGCGGCGGTGATGAGCAATATCATGTACCGCGACGCCAAGAAGATTCTGCCGACGATGCAGAACGGCGTGACGATGGGGAAAGAGGTCGATCGCGGCCTTGGATTTCTCGATGCCGAATGGTTCGTCGAACAGCACACACTCGTCCGTGGTCGCTTTGCCCGCGCTATCGTCGCGATGCAGGCGAATGACATCAAGTATGGCGTCGGCGTCGATGAAAACACCGCCGTGGTCGTGAAGAATGACGACATGGAAGTGGTGGGCTATCGCGGGGCGATTGTGATGGATATGTCGGAGTGTAAGCAAGATCCCGACGTCAAAGCCTTCAACGTCAAGAATGTGAAGCTGACTTACCTCGATCACGGCGACACGATTCGCATTAGCACGCGGGAACTGATTCCCTCGTCCAAGAAGCAAGCGGGAACCAAGATCGATCCCAAATCGCCGACGTATCTTCCCGAAAGCGGCGAGCGCTTGTTCACCAATGACATTCTCGGCAACACGACTGCCGTGGATTTGATGTGTCGCTTGATGAACAATCGCAATAGCGAAGCGGTCGGCCTCGCCTTCGATGGTCACGCGGCGCTCACGGGCCCATCACAAGGCTTCGAGTTTCGCTTCTATCGCGCGGATGACACGGTTGGTTGGTCCTGTTCGGCGCGGGGCGACGAAACGTACACGGTTTCCAACGTGCGTTTGGATATTCGACCCATTGAAGTGACCGGGCCGTTTTATAAGTAGTCGTAGGGTGTGGCGAGTCCGCGAGCCGCACCATTTGTGATAACAAAATAGTCCTCATCACACTCCGCACGCGAAGCGTGACGACTACTAGGGCGTTTTCGCCGGTGCGGTAAAGTTATACACCGGATTGAAGCCAGGCTGCCACGATTGGCTGCGGAGATCGTGGCCGATTGATGCATAGTGGGCGAAGAGTTTCGCTTCCAACTCGTCGGCGAGCGCAGGTTGCGCCGCGGCCAGGTTTTGCAATTCATCTGGATCGCTGAGCAGATCGAACAACTCGCGTTGCTTACTTTCCAGTGTGTAGATCAGCTTCTTTCCTTGCGGCGTGATGATCGCGCGCTTGTAGGTGTACTGGCGATAGTCAGTTTCGATGAAAACATCGCGCGTCGTCGACTCACCTTGCATGATGCTCGCGAGGCTTTGGCCACGCAATGGTTGTATCTCCTGGTCGGGCTTGATCTGGGCCAGATCCAGAATCGTCGGCAAAATATCGATGCTGCTCACGCGCTGCAGATTGATTTGGCTACCGCGTTGACCAGGCAACTTGATGAATAGCGGCACATGCGTTTGCTCGTTGTACAGCGTGAAACCGTGATCGAAGCGGCGATGTTCGTAGAACTCCGTGCCATGATCCGACGTAATGATGAATAGCGTCTTGTCGGACAGATGGAGTTTATCGAACGCTGTCAGGAATTCGCGGAAGCGGGCGTCGGCGCGCTGAATCTTTTCGTCGTAAACCGCTCGCCAGAATCGCACGTCGGCATCCCGCAGCGTCAACTCGCCATGATCGAGTCCTTCCTCGCGCAGCACTTCCTGCTCCTGCGGCGAGCCAATGAATTTGCGATCGTAATCGCGCTCGACGAAGCGGTAGTCGAGTCCGGTCGGCGGCAAGCATTGGCCATGCACATCATAGCCGTGTAGGAACAAGAAGAACTTGCGATGCTGATTCGCTTGCAGCCAGCTAATCGCCTTGGGAACGCTCTGGTCGAAACCACCGAAGCGATCGGTTTCGTGTTCATAGACATCAAAGCCTTGGTCGAATCCGAACGCTTTGCTCACGCCTGCATTGCCGCAGAAGCCGGCGGTGGCGTAGCCATTGTCGCGCAAGATCTGAGCCAGTGTCTGGAGGCTTGGCGATTTGTCGCGCAGTGTCGCGATCTTCTTGGTGGTCGAAGAATACACCGCGAACTTGTTCGTCATTCCGTGTTCGCTGGGATAAACGCCGGTGAACCAGGTCATCGAAGCAGGAACGGTCCAGGAAGAAGCGGAACTGCAATGGGAAAAAGCAAAGCTATTGGCCGCGAAGGTGTCCAGGGTTGGTGTGACATCACGCGAGTAGCCCAAGCAACCGACATGCGCGGCCTGCAACGCATCGAAGCTTACAAAGACGATGTTGCAGTCGGCATGTTGCATCGACATTTTGGCTGGATCGCCCGGCGGGACTTCCGCTCGTCGATTGCAGGCACAAATCGCGAGCATGCCTGACGTGGCTAGCGCCAACCACCAGCCCGTGGGCGTCAGGAACTTCATCGTGTCGTGATTCCTATCTGCGAATCAAGGTGTCCGCGCGATCCGAAAGCCAGCGAAATCCTTGCGCTCATCAGGCGTTTGCCAGAAGCGACTGGCCGAGCGGCAACTGTCATCGGCCACCAACCACGAACCACCACGTAGCACGCGATGCGGTCCTGGCTTGGGGCCGCGCGGATCAACTCGGGGTGAGTCGGCGTAGTAAGCCATGTCGTAACTATCCCAGCACCATTCCGCCACGTTGCCGTGCATGTCGTACAGTCCCCAGCGATTGGCCGGATAGCTACCAATTCTTGCCGTGCGGCCAAGTTCGACCTTTTGTGTACCGCCGCCACCATACCCTCCCACAGCGACGACCGACACACAATTCGCCTGACGACCATTGCTATTGCCGCCGAAATGAAAGGGTGTTTGCGTGTCCGCCCGACAGGCGTATTCCCATTCCGCTTCGGTGGGAAGCCGATATCCCCGACCGCCGACCACGCTCGCTTTCGCCGCGATAATGGACGCGCCCTCTCGCTTCAAGTCGGCCAGTTCATAATAGGGCTCCAAGCCATCATCGCGACTGAGCTGATTGCAAAACGCGATCGCGTCGTACCACGTCACGCTCTCGACGGGAAAGCGATCGGTAATCACGTCAGCGACTTTGGCTTGATTGGCTCCGCGGGGCGAGAACGCGCTGCTGTTGGCTTTCATCACGGTTTGATATTCGAGTTGCGTGACCTCGTAAGCGCCCAGCAGAAAGGTCTCGCTGATGCTGACGTTGTGTTGCTTCTCGTCGTCGCGGCGTCCTGTCTCTGCTTCCGGCGAGCCCATCTCAAAAGTACCAGGGTGGATGATCGTCAGTTGCAGACCCGTGGATTTGCTCTCGCAGCCTGCCAAGAGAATGTTGTGGATCGCCCCACGCACGCGTTCGCGAACTTCCAAGTCGTCGCGATAGCTTTTTTGCGCCTGCCGCAGCACTGGCAGAATCGGCTCGCCGAGATTTTCGAGCGCCCGACTCGCGGTCTCGCGTTGGTTGAAGGAATCGGCTCCCAATTGCTCAATCAGCGCGTTGATCTCTTTCGCTTGGGGGTCCTGGCCGTACAGTAAGCCAGCTACGACGATGGCGAACAAGGTTGCGCAGCTGGCCAGCCCCCTAAGAGATCGAGTCGAAAGTGCGTGGTGCATGATGCGAACCTCGCCTTGATTTAGAATATGCATCACGCTTGCGCGCGAAGTACAGAGCACACTAACCCGAAGCGCCAGTTTTGAAGTTGCGCTAGCGAGCTAGCAGGACCTGTTAAACGGATTGATATTCACGAGGATAGCTGCTTTTTAGCAGCTTTCGTAGTCGTTTTCGGCCGCCTGGAGTACGAATTGCTTGTTCGATTTTT
>JBGSHH010000580.1:0-4605 GCA_041752355.1 Pirellulaceae bacterium
AATGCGAAGCCCCATGACTGGATTGCATCGCCGCAGGTTCCAACGCGTGAAGCCTCTCAGCACAATGTGTCGAGAGGTTCTCTTCTTAATGCACCAATTCGCGTTGTCGCTTCCTTATCGCCGGAAGCTTTGGTTGATCGCGCGGTTCAATTTCGGAGACGTCAGAGTTAACCGTGGAAAATTTGCTTGACGGCGCTCGATTGAGCCACAACCAAATCCCACCGACATAGTCCACTTGCCGGGATTGCACGACGTAGCGCGTGGCACTGTTCGAATCGACAAAATCGCAGTGTTCACCAATCTGCGAAACCTTTAGCGCATCCCACGGAAATGTTCCAGCAGTTGTGGACTTAAACGTCAGGTAAGAGCCATCGGGCTGTTGTAGCGACAATGTCAAAGGTCTAGACACGTTTGCACCCTCGCGGATAGGTGAGGGCGTCTTGCCCGCGATTTTCAATCAAATCATTCTAGCGTGGCGGAATTGGGCTTGAGTAGACCTCGTCTGCTAGAACGCTTATCCGGGGGGCACGACGCCCGATGGCGCTTCCTGGAGAACCCTAGAATGACCGTTATAAAGTAAACATTCGCACATCACTTCATCGGAAATCGCGTCAAGCGCGAAGCAGAGTGGTCATTTTCTCGCAAACCGAAGTTCACAATGGCCCCGAGGGCCGCGAGACGTGGCAGATTGTAAGAGAATCGCTCGCCGAACATGAAGAATTGAAACCTTCATACTACGGACCTAGACATTCAATCTCAGCTGATTTGTCCGATCTCAATCACTTTACCATGCAGGGTTTGGTGGGGTTGCTTGTATCGCGATGGGCGGCCTCGGTCGCCCGTTCGCTTTTCTTGGCTGACAGTCCGACATTTGCGCAATACTGTAAGAGTTTTGCCGTGGAGATCCACCTCGCCGCATTTGCAGAGCCAGGTGGTTTGGGATTGCCAACAATTCTGACATCGCAAGACCATCTTTGGGATCGTGGAAACCTTCGCGTCACTTTGATAATCGAACGCGAGGCGTGGGGCTCCGTTGTGGCATTCCACTTTGGCCGCACCGAACGCAATAACAGGCAACAAGCGACGTTAAATCTCTCCGGCGTCCCGTCCGCGGTCGCTGCGATCGCCGGCATGAAGGAAGAACCAGTCCAGGCCTGCTTCGCCAAACACGCTATCTGCGTCTCCGTCATCAAATACGGATGATTCATCCAGCAAGTCCGCGGTGGAGTGAAGCTTGAACTCATTCAAAATGGAGAGCAAAGCGGCTTCCTGCGCGTCGTAGGACGTCGTGCCGCCGATCAGAAGGTCGTTCTGCAAGCCGCCGAACAGCAGATCGGCATCATCGCCTCCGATGAGCAAATCATATCCGCCACGACCGATCAAGCGATCTCGGCCGGCACCGCCGATAAGAATATCGTCGCCGTTGCCGCTCGCCAGATAGTCATCCCCGGAACCGCCGTTGAACAGGGAGTTCACGCTGAGGGATGGATTCACCAGAAGGGTATCGTTACCCCCATAGCCATAGAGCTTGAATTGCAACAATCCAGCTAGAGTAAAAATCCCCAGTGAATTCTCGCCGCTCATGACTTCAACGTTGCCACCGGTCGCGGGATTGATGGAGAGATGATCGTTGGCGTCTGTCCCTTTGACGACCAGCACCGTGCCAATAGCTTCCGCGGTCGGCGATGAAGGGACGCCACCTAAATCGCGGGGGTGGTAGCTCGTGGTGTCGATGATCAGTGGATCAGCAAAGCTATTGGCCACAGACTCCCAGGGAACGAGTTTGAAATTCGCCGCGGCGTTTTCAAGTTCACCATCGTCATTGAAGAGGACTTGTGGATCGTCGGCGCCGTCTTGTACCAACAACAATCCATGCGGGAATCGGTCGCCGAGCGAGACGTTAATGACGTCGGCTCCATCGGATTCATTGGTTTGATCGATCCCCTCGGTAGCACCAATAACAAAACTGCCCAGATAGGGATTTGCGCCCAAGCGACTGAAAGTTGCAAACGAGTGATCTCCCTGGCTGGAGACCAACAAGTAGCCTGCTCCGTTCGCGCTGTAGTAAATGGTCAAACCCTCAATGTCTGGCGCGAGGTAGCTCTCCTCGACGGAGTGGATCAGTACTGGGGGCGTTGGATCCGATGGCTCAGTAGGGAATTTAAAGACACCGCCATTCTCTTGGCCGACGTACAACCAGCCTAGTTCTCGATCGGCGACCATTCCTTCGACTTGCGCATCTTCGAGCTCGCCGCCTGCGGGGATCGGGACTTCACGCATCTGAACGACGGTGGCGCCGACAGTTCCAGCGCCGGTATCAAAGAGTTGCAATTGAGCGACGCGATTGCTTTCTCGTTCGCTGACAAAGACGTACTGAGTTCCATCCAGGATGCTGGTATAGGTCGCGAGGCCATAGGCGCTTTGCTCACCATCATCGCAGCCAAATATTGTGTACTCTGGTTGCATGAGGTCGAAGCTTGAAACTTCGGTGAGCAGACCAGTGACGGCGTCGATGCGATAGATCGCGAGCGAATCATTCTCGCGGTCAGAGACTACTGCGAGGTCGATCGTTTCGCCATTGAGTTCGAAGTTGTACACCAGATCGACATTATTAAAGCGGCGCTCGCCATATTCACTTGGTGCGATCACCTGCAGACCTTCCCCAGAAAGGTCGAAGACCGCCCGGCCGCCGTCCTTGAGTGTGCCAATGAACACGCTCAAGTTTGGATCGGCCGGATGGACCCAAATCGCCGGGTCGTCTGCATCTCCCTTTAGCGCGACAGGCTCGTCTTCGTTGTCAATGACGGTGGGAGTTTCCGCGGTGGGATACGCGGCCCCGATCGTCTCCAGGTCGAGGCCCAGCAGGATGAACTGAGTGAACTGGGTGCCGCTAAAATTATTGTCGCTAACCACGATCAGGCTCTGCTGACCACTCGGCAGCACGGGACCCAGCGCCAATCCTTCCAGATTGTCGAGCGTGATCCCGAGGCTTCCGAAGTCGAACAGCAATTCCTTGACAACCGGTGGATCGATCTCGAAAGTTGAACCGGTAGCGTCGTCGATCAAGCTATCGAGGCTTTGCACGTCGAGTGCGCCTTGGGAACGCACGAGATACAGCTTCACGCTGTTGCCGACGCCAGCGGAGAAAGAACGCTCCAGTGCGAGCAATGTGCCGTCATTGTCGAGCGCGACAAGTTCTACCAGACCATTGGTGCTAAACCCGTTTCCAGGAATCGGCTCTTCAGCAACCGTATCGGTAAAGTAGACGAACTCGCCCACAACATCGCCCGTCGTCAGATCGTATTTGATGATGCGCGTTGGGCTCTCGTCGTTGAGGGATGCTGCGAAGCCGTCTTGCTTGAGCGCGTTCTCGGTAGCGCTATACAAGTAGCGGCCGTCTGGGGAGATCGTCACACTTTCAAAGGCCAGGTTGTTGCGAATCCCCGTCGCGGAGGAAACGAGATAGTGGGATGGTACGGTCAAGTCGCGGATGTGCTGGCCGTCGAGACCAAAGAGATCGATGAAGGGATCAATGTCCAGATTGACATCCCCTTCGCTAGCGATGTAGAGTTGACGACTAGAAGTGAGCGCCAAACCTTCGGGGTCAAGACTCAGCGCCGGATAGGGTATCCCACCGGCATTTTGTAGCGTTGTGACGTCGACAAAAGCGATATCGCCACTCTCGAGCGTTCCATCCGCAAGGTTGATTTGCAGCGTGTAGTAGCGCGCGGGATCGAGTTGGCTCCGATCGTCCGAAATCGCGTAGTAAACGCCCAGGGCGCTGTCGTAGGCCAGACCGGAAAGCCCGCCGATTTCAGTCCCGGCGTATTCGAGGCCTGTCGGGAAAGTGACTTCCCCGAGCATGTCAACTCCGGCGACGATTTGTCGCGCCACAAGGGGAACGGGACTGGCGACCGGCGCCAGGTCAGCCCAGACCAAACGATGATCGGAGGCCGAGACGAGCGAAGACAATGGATCGGCCGGGGCAGGCCAAAAGACTCCGGCTTGAAGAATCGCGAGATTGCTGGAAGGAAGCACGTAGTCAACGCGAAGATTGCCAGGCGGGCTCGCGAAGTCCGAGGTATCAAAGCTCGGATCGCCGATATGCCCCGCATCAGCATTGGCAACACCACCCAAGCTGCTGGGGGTGATGAACGTGTTCACATGCGGAAGATCGACCAATTGATCGGCGGCTTTGGCCGTGCTGTCACCATCGAACGGGTCGGCGTTGTAGTCGCCGAGGATCACAAACCGTGCGCCGGTCGCTAATCCGCCGGTGGGAGTTGTCGGCGTCACGCCGCCGGCGGCCGCGAACTCATGATCGTCGTAAATATAGTCACCAGCGCCCGGCGTGACATAGTCTGCCCAGAAGCGGATTTCGTCGTGATTGCGGCGGCCATTATGATCTACGCCTGCGGGGAAGGCTGGTGGATCATCGAACACCGGCGGCGTTGGATGCGCCGCGAGAGCGTGGATAACAGTGCCGTTAACGTTAATCGGTATGTCCCAATGGCTCTTCGATGAAAGCCGGAACACATTCAACTCGGCAGGCGAGTACCAATCGCCGGACTCAGGCGTCGAGGGGTGATCCGGCAACAGCGCGCC
>JBGSHH010000581.1:0-4000 GCA_041752355.1 Pirellulaceae bacterium
TCCGCTTCGTCAAACTTCATCCCCGAAGCCGGCCAGTCGACAGTCACGTCTCAGCAGAAAGTGATCAGTCGTCTTGCTTCGCAGATTGTTGGCCAGATGGAGGCGGCGTGGTAGATTGCTAGAACTAGCCCCGATAGCGCGGCGTACTTGGCTCGCCTGGGGCGATGCTTCACAATAGTCATCTATGCCCACCACCGACTACGTCCGCGAAACGCATCACGAATTCCTCGCCGCGTCATCCGCCGCGTTGGAGAATCCATCGCTCCAGATCATTCTCGATCAACTGGGCGATACGCTGGGCAGGAAGAATCGAGAAGCTTGGGCACAGTTGCCAAATTCCGATCTAGTTCGCGAACAGGCCCGCGCGATCAAAGATGCCACGCTTGCCGAACTGGATGTCCATCTGACGACGTTGACCGAGAGTGTTGAACGCCGCGGTGGCAACGTCCATTTTGCCGCTGATGGCGACGAAGCGTGTCGCGCGATTCTCCAGATCATTCAATCGCGCGGTCTAACCAAGGTGGTCAAATCGAAGTCGATGACCACCGAGGAGATTCATCTCAATCACGCTTTGGAAGCGGCCGGTATCCATCCCATCGAAACGGATTTGGGCGAATACATTATTCAACTCGCGGGCCATCGCCCGTCGCATATCGTCGGTCCAGCGTTGCATTTGAACGCTCAGCAGGTCGCCGAAATTCTTAGCGAAGATGCCGGCGAGACGTTGCCTGTGGAGCGCGAGGTACTGGCAGGCTTCGCTCGCGAGCGACTGCGCGCACGTTTCGCACAAGCGGAAGTCGGCATCACGGGCGCGAACTTTGCCGTGGCAGAGACCGGCACCATCGTGCTCGTTTCCAATGAGGGCAACGCGCGGCTGACTACAGCGCTGCCGAAGATTCATATCGCCGTGATGGGTATGGAGAAAGTAATTCCTAAACTGGCCGATCTGCCCTTTTTCCTCAAAGTTCTAGCGAGAGCGGCAACGGGACAGAAGCTTTCGGTTTACACCTCTCTCGTTACGGGGAAGCGGCAACCAGGCGAACTCGATGGGCCGGACGAGTTTCACTTGATCATCCTGGACAACGGTCGCTCGCGCATCCTGGGCGGCCCTTTACGCGAGAGTCTATTCTGCATTCGCTGTGGTGCCTGCCTCAACGCTTGTCCGATCTATCGCAGCGTGGGCGGTCATGCCTATGGAGGTGTCTATGCCGGGCCGATCGGCGCGGTGCTTACGCCACTCTACGATGGGTTGTCGTCGAATCATCACCTTCCGCATGCTTCCAGCTTGTGCGGCAACTGTCAGGCGGCATGTCCCGTGAAGATTGCCATTCCGGAAATGCTCGTGCAGTTACGCGAACAACTGCATGCGCAGCCCGATCAACAATCGCGCGGGGAACGCTGGTCGTATGCGCTGTGGGCAAAGTTGCTTAAACGTCCTTGGCTCTACCGCTGGGCGACATGGCTGGCGACACGCACTGTGGGACGTTGGCATCGTGGCAGCCCATGGCTGACGAAACTACCCGGCAAGCTACACGGTTGGACCGAACGCCGCGATTTCCCCGCTCCCGCTTCGCAACGCTTTCGCGATTGGTGGAAAGACAATGCGTGATCTGCGCACTGTCATTGTCGCCAGATCGGGTCGTTAGCGAGCATCACGCCGAGCGTGGTGAGTACTTTGTTACGCTGTCTTCTTCGGCTGTACCGGCGTGGAAGCGACGATTTCCTCAATCTGAATCGCCTTGCGACCCTTGAGAGCCCCGGGACTAGCCTTGTACTTCGTCAGGCCTTGCACGGCGACTTCCAATGCGGCGCGGCGATCTTTATCGGTGGTGATGATGTCGCCGACGCGCAATTCGAGCAAATCACTGGTGGTGATATGGGTTTCCGCCAGCGTGACGATGACTTCCACGAGCGAGCCATCGAGTTGCTTACTAAGCAGGTTCTTGGTCGCATCGGAAACGCCCGTGCGACTATAACTCATCCAGTTGTTCGTGGTGAGCTTGTTGCCGATCCGCTCGATCGAATTGAACGGAATGCACAAGTTCATCATGCCGCGCACCTCGCCCAACGTGAGTTCAAAGCTAATCAGCACGATAACTTCGTTGGGCGGCACGATCTGAACCAATTGCGGATTGCTTTCCACGCGCTCGACCGACAGCTTCAGTTGAATCACCGCCTCCCAAGCGTGGCGGAGCTCTTCCAGAAACAGATTCGTGATGCGCGAGACCAACCGCTTTTCGATTTCGGTCAGCGGTCGGCGGGAGACACTGCCAGCCTCTTTGCCGCCGCCGAGCAAACGATCAATGATCGGATAGAGAATCGAGGGATTGATGTCGAGAATCAGATGCCCTTCCAGCGGATCGGCCTTGAGTAGATTAAAGCAGGTGGGATTCTCCAGGCTGAAGACGAATTCGCTGTAGGTGAGTTGATCGACGCTGGTCAGTTTTACTTCGACGATGTTGCGCAAGAGCGCCGACAACGCCGCGCCGAAGTTGCGACCAAAGCCTTCGTGGAGCGATTGGAGCGCGCGCATCTGCTCTTTGCCAACGCGTTCCGGACGTTTGAAGTCGTAGGGAGTGATTTTCTCGCGCGAGCGGGGCGCGGTAGGCGATTTAGGCGCGGCAACCTCCGGCTTGTGCGTCGCTTCCATCGCGCTTAACAAGCTTTCGACTTCCGCCTGACTGAGTACTTCCTCACTCATGGTCACTCCTTCGACACACCATTGTGCTCGTCACGGTCCCCGTGACGCCGCTTGATAATCCGCTTATCCTCGCACTTGCCCATTGCCGTAAGCCACCCACTTATAGCTCGTCAATTCCTTCAAACCGCACGGTCCCCGCGCGTGAAACTTATCGGTGCTGATGCCGATTTCCGCCCCCAGACCGAACTCGCCCCCGTCGTTAAAGCGAGTACTAGCGTTGACCATCACGGCGGCACTATCCACGCGCTGGACAAACTCCCGCGCGGTCGACAAGTCCTTCGTTACGATGGCGTCGGTGTGATGCGAGCCATAATGATTGATATGCCGAATCGCCTCGTCGAGCGAACTCACGACCTTGATTGAAATGATCGGCCCCAAAAACTCGGTGAAGTAGTCCTCGTCGGTGGCCGGTTGGGCTTCTTTCACCTGATTGCATGTCGTTTCATCGCCACGTAGTTCAATGCCTTGGGCGATCAATGCTGTGGCGATTGCAGGCAGAAACTCGGCGGCGACAGCGCTATGCACGAGTAGCGACTCGGCAGCATTGCAAACGCCCAAGCGATGACACTTGGAATTCACGGTGATCTGCCGGGCCATTTCCAGATCGGCGGTGGCATCGACGTAGACGTGGCAATTGCCTGTGAAGTGCTTGATCACGGGCATTTTCGCTTCTGCAGCGACGCGACGAATCAAGCCTTCGCCACCGCGCGGAATCGCCACATCAATCAGATCCGCCAGTTGGAGAAAGTGCCCCACGGCTTCCCGATCGACAACGTTCACCATTTGCACCGCATCTCTTGGCAAGCCTTGTTCGACGGCCGTTGCGCGCAAAGTATCGACAATCGCCTGGCTGGAGTGGGCCGCTTCCTTACCTCCGCGCAAAATCACGGCGTTGCCGCTCTTAATGCAAATCGCCGTAGCGTCGGCGGTAACATTCGGTCGCGACTCGTAGATGAAAAACACGACGCCCAGCGGGACACGGACTTTAAGCACTTCCAAGCCATTGGGGCGGATCGTCGATTCGATCACTTCGCCGCAAGGTTCCGGCAACATGGCGATTTCTTCGAGCGCGGTGGCGATGCTGTCGATTCGCCCCGCATCGAGCCGCAAGCGATCAATGGCGGCATCGGTCAAGCCAAAGCCAGGGGCAGCGGCTAGATCCCGCGCATTGGCTTTGACGATCTTGTCGGTTTGCTCACGTAGCCGCACCGCCGAGACTTTCAGCCATGCGTTCTTCAATGCGCCACTCACGCACGCCAATTCGCTCGATGCCGCTTTCGCGCGTTGGGCGACTTGCAG
>JBGSHH010000582.1:0-6648 GCA_041752355.1 Pirellulaceae bacterium
CGCCAGGTTGCTTACATCCCTAGCAGCCAAAATAGGCCTTTTACAGCGACAACGGAGACAAGTATCGATCCCACCAACAGGCCAGTGGTCGCAAGCATGCCAAACAGGGCGGAGTTTCTTACTTGTGGTTCATTCATGGGAATATCTTTCAGCGCAGAATAATGGATCGGTGCCAGCGCAACAGTCGCGCAGACTTTTAGGTTGCTCGCGACGAAAACCGTTCGTTGACGAGCGAGACGTTCCGAAAGAATCAGGAACGAAGCAGTCTCAAATCTGCCACAGCACGTGTTGCGCGTGCAGTGTCTGAGAACGAGTTGCGCTAGCATCTCTTTGGCGCAGTTTGGATTCGGAGCGCGACCAGATGGGCCTTTGAGCGATTGAGAAGTGAGCGATTCCGACAGGCGATTTTAAAAGCGGCTGCGGCGCTTGATATTTTGCTTCAGCCAGCGCTGGCAATGCTGCCTGACTATTCGCCGCCTGCATCGCCGGCGCGCGGCGAATTTCTGCTTCCGCCGTCAAATTTAGCTGCGGGAATCCGCCACAGCAGGCCCAGGCCAAGCATGCAAACGTCGAAAATGTGCGCCACAGATTCATGAAATGGATTGTACGCTCCCTACGATCGCCTTGGCTGGGGTAGTTTGTCAAAAATAGCCGATATTGCGGCGGATACAAGCTGGGCGACTGGAGAAAATGGACCGAGTTTGACGATAAGTGCGACTGTATCGATTGTACAGTCACCATTTCGTCGGCTCCTGCATGTTCCGATTGCTATCACTGCTCGCGATCGTCTTGCTATCGTGCGGGTCAGGCTGCGCGCTGATTCCCGACGTCATGCACGAGCCGCAGTATCACAATCCGTTTCCGCAACTCTATCGCGTCGCCGTGCTCCCCTTTGGAAATCAAAGCAAGGAACCGACCGTCGATGGGGAGCAAATGGCGTTGGCGTACTTCAACGAATTGCAGTTGATCCGCGGCTTTGAAGTGATGCCCGTGCCCGTTGCCAAGCGGATGTTGGAAGCGACGCAGTTCGAACCACGCAATGCGTCGGACTTTCAAAAGTTGGCGCGCTTCATGGGCGTGGATGCCGTGGTCGTTGGTTCGGTCACGGAGTTCACACCCTACTATCCGCCGCGGATGGGTATGGCCGTAAATTGGTACGCGGCCAATCCCAACTTCCATCCAATTCCGGCTGGCTATGGCTTGCCTTGGGGCACGCCGCACGAGTCTGATATTCCCGAAGAGTTGCTATTTGATGCGGAGTTCGCACTCGCCCGCGAACAACTTGCGACACAAACGCCCGAAGTCGCGGCCGAAGCACCGCAAGCCGAACGCGCAGCGCATCAATCGCCTGCCGCATTGCCAACGCCAGTGGCGTTGCCCATGCCAGCTAAATCCGCTGAGAATCCAGGCGGCGATAGCGCCTCGCCTGGACCCGCTACCACCACCAGCGGTGATGAAATCGCTATCGTGGCATTGCCGCCAGAGAAGCCAGTGCTACCAGAGAATTGGCCTGATCCACGCGGGTTTATTCCACCTCCGCCAAGTTTGACGCGCCCCGCTGGCCTGCCGCAAGCCGATCCCGTGATGACACTCACTAAGGTCTACAATGGAGCCGATGCCGACTTCACGAGCAAGCTGGAAAAATACTACTACTTTCGCAACGACGCGCGCTTCGGTGGCTGGCAGTCGTATCTGCAAAGGTCCGACGATTTTACGCGCTTCTGCTGTCATCTTCACATCACCGAAATGTTGGCGGCGCGTGGAGGATGTGGCAAACCCAAAGTGGTGTACCGCTGGCCAATCAGCCGATACGAGCGGTAGCGGATGAGGTTGTAAATCATTCGCCACCACCCCGCACCTGGAACGATCGTTACCTTCGGCAAAGCTTCTCAAGTCGCACCGCTGATAGCATCGTTCCTTCCCCCCGCACTAACATCGCGCAGACATCCGCAACCTGACGCGAATCGCAGGAGTACGATCACGTGACACAAGACATCAACGTGCTCGCTTTGGTCAAAGGCGAAGAACGCTACATTTTTTTGTTTGACGATGCCAACCGTAGCGAAGCGCTGCGGACTTTGGGACGGTATGCGTCCAATCCCGAACTCAGCTTTAGCTGGTACGACGCCGCTGTGCTCAGCCAAAAGATCCGCCAGACCGCCAAGCCGGAAGGTCACTCCAGCGACCGCTTCCAGTTACCGCTGACGACGGATCAACTGGGCATGGAAGACTAGATCTTTGAGATGGGAAGAAGTTTCGGCCCCTCGTGTGTTCACGAGGGGCTAATGGGATGCATGCAATGCAAGTTGCCGTCGATCGCTTCCTGCGATATCTGCACGACGAACGCAACGCCGCCGAGATGACGATCAAGTCGTATCGCGAAGATCTCTCGGCCTTGGTGGAGTACTTTGGCGCGGAACGTCAGCTCGCGGACCTCTCGCCGCAAGAACTTCGCGGCTACGTCGCTGCCTTGCACGAAGCTGGCTATTCCAAAAGTTCCGTCGCCCGGCGATTGGCGTCGCTACGCAGCTTCTTTCGGTTTGGACAGCGTGAAGGTCTGGTGGATACGAATCCCGCCAAGCCGCTCCGCAATCCCCGACCTGATCGCAAGTTGCCGCACTTCCTTTCCACGCCGGACTTAGGCAAGCTACTCGCCGCGCCGCCGATCAGCGAAGACCTGGGCTTACGCGATCGGGCGATTTTGGAAGTGATGTATTCGGCTGGCCTGCGCGTGAGTGAGACGGTGGGCATCAACGATGGCGACTTGGACATTGAGCAAGGGATCGTGCGCGTCCGTGGCAAAGGACGCAAGGAACGCTTTGGCCATCTTGGCTCTCATGCGTTGAAGGCGCTGCAACTTTGGCTGAAGAAACGCAAACTCGCCCCCCAGGAAGCGCAAGGGGCGAAAGCGCCGATCTTTGTCAATAAGTTTGGCAAACGACTGACGACGCGCAGCGTGGCGCGGATGCTGGAGAAGTATCTCAAAATCACCGGACTCGATCTGCGCACCACGCCGCACACGCTGCGGCATAGCTTTGCGACTCATCTATTAGACAACGGCGCGGATATTCGCAGTGTGCAAGAACTGCTCGGACACAAGAGCCTGGTCACGACGCAAATCTACACGCATGTCAGCACTGCCGGCCTGAAAGCCGCCTACGAGCGCGCCCATCCCAGGGCGAAAGGTTCCGCCTCGCGCGCCGCCTCCTGACGATTTCGAACCACTCTCAATAGCGTGGTTCGTGTGTACAATATATTGGAGCGTTGCATAACTGTAGTTGCGGAGGTTGTCCATGCCTTCACCATTTCCTGGTATGAATCCATTCTTGGAAGGTCCTGTTTGGGAGGACTTTCATCACGAATTCCTGTCGGCGATTCGCTCGCAATTAGTGCCGCAAGTGCAACCACGCTATGAGGCGCGTGTGGAACTTCGCGTCTATGTGCAAATGCCGATGGAGTCGCCACGGTCGATTCGCCCCGATGTGTCGATTCATCGGACCGATGACGGGTCGGCCGCCGTCTCACCGACAATTGTTAGCGTGCTTGAACCCACGTTGGTCACCCTTGTGATGCCCGAGGAAATGCAGGAGGCCTTCCTGACGATTCGCGAGCAAGAGTCGGGCGAATTGGTGACGGTAATTGAATTGCTATCGCCGACCAACAAGCGGCCTGGTGTGGGACGCGCTGAGTATCTTACGAAGCGGAGTCTCGTCCTACGGTCGGATGTGCATTTGGTCGAACTCGATTTGTTGCGGGGCGGCGAACGATTGCCGGCACTGGAACCCTTGCCCGTGGCCGACTATTACGCTTTCGTCTCGCGCAGTTGGCAGCGGCCAAGTTGCGAGTTGTATTCGTGGCCAATGCGACAATCGCTGCCCGAGATTCCTATTCCGCTAGCGACGGAGGACTCGGACGCGCATTTGAATTTGAAAGCCGCTCTGGACGAAACGTTCGATCGTGCTGGCTATCGTCTGAGTTACGATCGCGAACTTGATCCGCCGTTGCGCGAGGATGACAAAAGTTGGGCCATGCAATATGTAAAGTGAACGATATTACGATGGACGGAATTTGCCCAAGAAATACCAAAGCCCCGCGAAATGATCTGCGGGGCTTTGGTGTATATACGACTGACTTGGGTACTATACCAATCCTTTGCGCACCGCCCAGACAGCGGCTTGCGTGCGGTCGCTGGCGTCGATCTTGCGCAAAATGTTTTGCACGTGTTCTTTGACCGTTTCAATGCTGATGTTTAGCGAGTGGCCGATTTCGCGATTGCTCAAGCCCAGCGCCACGTGACGCAGCACTTGCAGTTCGCGATTGGTGAGCGGGATTTGTTCGTCGACTTGCTCGCGACGTTTGCTCATCGTCCCCTTCACACGACTCAACACGCTATTATCGCCGCTAGGACCTTGGCCTTCGGCGGCGCGATGAATGGCGTTGATAATCTCTTGACGCGTCGAACCCTTGAGAACAAAGTCGGAAGCGCCCAAAGCGACGCTGCGAGCCACATACGTTGGATTGTCGTATGTCGAAAGCATGACCACGCGCGTGGTGGGCGACTTACCGCGAATCTGCTCTAGCGCGGTCAACCCATCAGCTTCCGGCATGCGAATGTCCATGAGCACGACATCGGGATTGTGCTTCAATGTTTGCTCAACCGCCTGATTGCCGTCGGAAGCTTCCGCCACGATTTTAATGTCGGTGTCCTTTAGCAGGCTGGCGAGCCCGCTCCGCACCACTTCGTGATCATCCGCCACTAAAATCTTGATACTCATACTTTGCATCCTTCCGATGGGCCACCAAAAACCTTGATAAGACAGATCAGCCACCGATGGCGTTGTTATTTTGGTTGATCTGTTGCGTGACTACATTTGAAAAAATTAGAGGTGAAGGTGTCTCGCTCTCATGGGTGTGACAATAGCATGTCACCGACTGTCCGCCCAGTATGCCATATCCCTCTTCCGACATACATATCCTAGCCGCCCCCTCTCTCTTAGACAGCCCCCCACCTTTCGGGAGTGCGGCGGTAATTCCCGCAAATGCTTAGTGACCAAGGGGTCGCAAATGGCCACTAAAGAGCCCGACGGGGGTGCTTGTCAAATGCACGTCAGGGCAAAAGGCAGTTATTCGGGGTAGTGGGGCTGCGATGTCACTCTTTTACCACGCGCGTTGACTGTTGGAATCTATGGCGTAGATAAACTACGACAGTCTTGTGGTGCTGTCGCAGCGCTCCCTCCTTGCCCCGCACACGCCCAAAGGTAAATCCCGTGAACGCTGGCACCTTGCTATTGGTAGACGACGATCGCCATCTTCTTGATTCCATGGCCAATTGGCTCCGCGAGCAAGGCTATAAAGTGATTGCCGTCGCCAATGTGCAGTCGGCTTTGGCCTGGCTTGAGAAAGAGACCCCCGATCTCGTGCTAGCGGATATTCGCCTGCCGGACGGCGACGGCTTTGATATTCTCGCTTGGTGCCGTGAGAACAAGCCGAATCTGACGGTGATCCTGCTCACAGGTTACGGCACGGTCGAGACCGGCATCGAAGCGCTGCGCGCTGGTGCGTTTGATCTGCTTACGAAGCCTCTGATTGACGAAGAACTCGAAATGGCGATAGGTCGTGCGCTATCGCAGCGCCGCGTTATCGAAGAAAATAAAAATCTCAAAGCGCAACTCGATCAACGCTTCGGTCTGGAAAATATCATCGGCCACGACCCACGCATGTCGCGCGTCTTCGATGTAATCGACAGCATCGCCGATACAAAAGCCACCGTACTCATCACCGGCGAGAGTGGTACAGGCAAATCGATGATCGCTCGCGCGATCCACCGCCGTAGTCAACGTCGCGACAAGCCGTTTGTGGAAATTGCTTGCGGCGCGCTGCCGGAGAATCTGCTGGAAAGCGAACTCTTCGGCCACGTCGCTGGTTCATTCACCGGCGCCACCGGCGAAAAAATGGGCAAGTTTTTGCAGGCCAATGGTGGGACGATCTTCCTTGACGAAATCGGCACCGCCACACCCAGTTTGCAGGTCAAACTGCTACGCGTGCTGCAAGAGTTCGCCTTTGAACCCGTCGGCGGCACGAAGACGCTGAAGGTTGACGCGCGCGTGATTCTGGCGACGAATGAAAACCTCTCGGAAGCGGTCGCGGAAGGTCGCTTCCGTCAAGATTTGTATTATCGTGTCAACGTTATCAACATCGAACTCCCTTCGTTGCGGGAACGTTTGAGTGATGTGCCGATGCTCGCACACCATTTTCTCGATTCCGTCGTCAAAGAGAGCGGCAAGAAGGTCGAAGGCTTCACCGACGAAGCACTCGCCGCCATGCAACGCTATCAATGGCCAGGTAATGTTCGCGAGTTGCAAAACGTGGTCGAAAGGGCCGTGCTGCTGGGTAAGGGACCGCTAGTGCGCCCGGAAGACTTGCCGACACAACTCATCACCGGCCAGCCTGTCTTCAACATGACGCCTGTCAGCGGCAAGTCGTTAAAAGATTCCCTCTCCGATCCCGAACGGACAATCATTCTGGAAACACTCAAGAGCGTGAACTGGAATCGCAACGCCACCGCCGAAAAACTCGGCATCAACCGCACCACGCTTTACAAGAAGATGAAGCGCCTGGGGCTCGACAAACTGCCGCACATGGTGGGTT
>JBGSHH010000583.1:0-22977 GCA_041752355.1 Pirellulaceae bacterium
CTGTTCGGCACGGGATTCGAGACAGGCGTCGTAAGCGATATGTGAGCGACGCACAAGGACATGCGAAATACCAAAGAGACATTGGCCTGCGGAGGAACGGTTGGGGTGGGTGCGATTTCCAGGCATTTCATGCCTGGCTAGGTTCTTGGGTCCTCCGGACCGGGGCGATTGTGTGCTCGCAAAGCACTGTGGATCAATGCGTTAGGTGAAATGCGAACAAAAAAGAACACGAGCTGGGATCTAGTAAAGTGGACCGGAGGAAGGCAAGACAGGAAAGCAAGGCAGGCGGGAGGCCTACACCACGAAAGCCTGAACGCTGATTGCGCTGTCGACACGAAAACAGGACGGGTCAGAAGCTGAACCCGTCCTGCGTTGTCAAGCGAAAAGGTATGGCCAACCAAGGCGTGGCCAGCGTGATGCCACTAGATTTCCAAATCGGGACGGGGGTTTTTGGGTTTGTCGGATTTCTCTTCGGTCTCTTGCTTCTCGCGGAAGGGCTTCTTCTCTTGATAGTGCTTGAGCTCTTCTTTGAGTTGATCGAGGATTTCCTTTTCGCTGTCGCCGCTCATCTCGACCGCCTTGGTCGACCACTTCACGGCGTTGTCCCAGTCGCCAGCTTCGGCATAGGCGGAAGCGAGTGTGCTGATGATGTGGGGACGTTTGTACTCGGTCGCTTCGCAGGCTTGCGTCGCCAGTTCGATTGCTCGTTTGCCATCGCGAACCTTGTCGTCGGGGCTAGTCGAGAGCACCCAGGCGAGATTGTTCAAGATGCCGCCGTTTTTGGGATCGGCCTTAAGCGCGGTTTCCAGATCGGCCACCGCTTTGGCATGATCGCCAATGCTGAGATAAGCGTCGCCCCGAATGCGAATCGCCATGGCATTGTCGGCGTGGCTCTTGAGGACTTCGTCGACGATTTCGATCGCTTTGCGAGGACGCTTATCGGCCGAATAAAACTGAGCGATTTGCAACTTCCATTCGACGTTGTTGGGATCGGCGCTGGAGAGCAATTGCATGTCGGCGATCGCCTCGGCGTACTTCCCTTGCTCGGCCGCCATCACCGCCCGCATGAGAATGCCTTGCACCATGCCGGGGCGAAGCGCGAGAGCTTTGTCGAGATCGGCCTTGGCTTCGTCGTTCTTCTTTTGCGAGTAATAAAAGCGCGAACGCATCAACAGCGCGGCGACGTCATTGGGCTCGATTTCTAAGGCCTTGTTCAAGTCTTCCAGGCCAGCCTTTTCATCCCCTTTGAGGATTTGAATTCGCGCCCGCGCGGCATAGCCGAGCGACGCCTTGGGGTTCTTCTCGATGATGCGATCGATGAGCTTGAGGGCTTCGTCGTATTTTTTGAGATTGGTGAGAGCTTCGGCCAACGCGTTCAGGGCGCCGACATTGTCAGCGTCGCTTTCCAGCAGCTTGGCGAAGTCTTCGGCCGCTTTGTCGTCTTGATCCTTCGAGAGATAGTACAGCCCGCGCGCTTGCCAGGCTTCGGCGTTCTTGGGATCAGTCTCGATGGCGGCGGAGAAGTCGGCGAGTTGCTTTTCGGGATCGGTCTGCAGCGCGCCACGCAAAGCGAGCGCCTTGGACTTGTTCGTAGCGTCGTCGGCGAATTGCTCGGCGGCGGCACCGGCGGCGGTCAGCGCCTTCTCACGATCGCCACCAGGCAAAGCATAGAGCTTGGCAAGCAGCATTTGGGAATCGGGCAGCTTGGTGTCATGCTTCAAGGAACGTTCGAGATCCTGCACGGCTAGATTGCGAATTTGCGGCCACTGCGGATGCGGCGGCTTTTGTTCGAAGATCGCCCCGCTTAGTTTGGAAGCGTGTTGAAAGAGGGTCGAAGTCAACACCTGCACGGCCAGCTTCTTGTTGCCGTCGTCGAGTCCTTTGCTGAGCGCGCTTTCGCACAGATCGGCGACTTTTTCCAAATCGCTGAGGTTGTCGGCACCGATTTGCAAATCGACGGCTTTATCCAGATCGGCCTGGCCTTCGTTTTCGGCGCGGAGGGAAGAACTCCACATGGCCAGCAGCAACGTGCCGACGATCCAACCCAAACGGGTATATCGGGGGGCGAGTTTCATCGAACAATACTCCAAGGAGGGAGGCCCGCAACCGGGTCCAAAGTGCAGGCGTCGCTCGCTATTATGCCGCGCTGGGGGATTGGACGCTATATGAAGATAAGAAGTTGCGTAGGTCGCGATTTTGGCGTCGGGCGGTGGGGTAGGCGCGCCGCCTGCGGCTTGGAAAGGGATCTTTCGGGAGGCTGGCTTTCCCGCTCGATTGCGATGTTGCTCGCCATGCGTGGTGGGGTCGGTTCCGGAGATCCTGAGCTACTTTTTGCCCAATTTGCGCTGTTGCTGGAAGAATTGCGAGAGGATGAGGCCGCAGGGTTCGGCCAGGACGCCGCCGACGACTTCGCAGCGATGATTGAGCCGCTCGTCGTTGAGGAGTTGAAACAGCGATTGCACCGCGCCGGCCTTGGGATCGCTGGCACCAAACACGACGGTGGGAATCCGCGATTGCAAGATCGCACCGGCGCACATCGGACAAGGTTCCAGCGTCACGTACAGCACGCATTGCTCCAGCCGCCACGCGCCGATCGACTCCGCCGCTTGCGTGATGGCGATCATTTCGGCATGGGCAGTGGGATCGCGCAGTTGTTCGCGCTGATTGTGCGCCGCCGCAATGATCTTCGCGCCGCGCACGATGATCGCCCCCACCGGCACTTCGTTCTCCTCCATCGCCGCCTGCGCTTCGGCGAGGGCCACGCGCATGTAGGACGCATGACTGCCAGCGTCTTGCTCGTAGAGGAATTCGTCGTCGGAGGAGTAGATCATATTCCCATCACGCATGAAACAATTCGCGCGGCACGGAGTTTTTCAAAAAATTGCTTGGTCACTTGGCGATCGCACGCCGCAATTCGCTTTAGCGCGTCAATAGATATTATAGGAAATCGCAGGCTGGAAGCCTACGCCACGTCGGCACTACTCATGTCGAAAGGATTCGCCGCTATAAGCCTTGGTGCCGACGGCGCCGTAATGGAGATTGAACCGTTTGTCGTTGTTGAGTACGGCTTGAATCTTGATCGGTTGCCAGAGCGGTTGCAGCTCGGCAGCGGCATACTTCCAACCGACACCGGGCTGCACTTCATCGAGAATCGTCACGCCTTGCACGTCGATCTTCACACGCCCGCCGAACTCCGCTTGAAACTGCGTCAGCGCTGGCGAATCGATACGCACCCAGCCTTCGAGAATGAAATTCTCACCTGGCTTGATGCCTGCTTTCTCGGCCCAGTCGTTGCCGAGCGTTTCGATTGCGACCGGCTCTTGGTCGGGGCGCTTCAGCAACAAGCCAGGCTTGGCGGGTTCGGCGGCGGGAGCGTTGTCGGACTTGTATTGCGGCGGCTGCACATCGATTTCCACGGTGCCACTGAGACAGGCGTTTTGCGGGCCAGGCGAGCGGACCGCCATGACATTGACGACCGATTTGCCGAGGCCAAGCAGTCGCGCCGGAATCGTCCACGCGCCACGATCGGTGCTGAGCGCGCCGAGCAACCGCTGATTGTGATAGAGCACGAGCCCACCGGAGCCCGGTCCATAGGCGGCGATCGTCACAGTGCGATCGAGGGCCGGCGTGCGGTCGCCGATGATCTTCACTTCGACGCCTGGCCAGCCGTAGTTATGGGAAACCACTTGAGTGACGTATTCCCCTGTGGTAGCGATGAGAGAATCTTCGTGCGCCACCACGCGCAGTTCGTGGGGACCATCCATCCAGCCACGGGTGTCGATTTCGAGCGTCTGCCCCGCGGGACATTGTGTCCCCAGTCGCCCATCGACATAGAGTTCGTACTTTTTGATTTGCTTGCCATCGGCGATGCTGGACGACGGCGTCAGCACGAGTTTCTCCTTCACCTTGCGATCGGCCGGTATGCCTTCGATGCGGACGGTGGGGATCGTGGCATATGGCCGCGCGAGTGGATCGCCCACGACGAGCAACTGATAGGGCCCTTGCACCGATTGATAGAACGATTCCACGAGCGAGCAACCGCTGGCGTAATGCACGTGAATCATCGGATGGGGAAACTTGGCTTGAATGGCATAGGGTTCGGTGACTGTGCCACTGGAACCAGCAGCCCCGGCGCGGAGGCATTCGCTGAGCGCGGTTTGGCCGCCGTTTTCACGCAAGATGCCGCCGAAACTGGTAAGGTTCTCGCAGATCGCGCCGCCGTGAACGCTACTGCCACTATCGGCAAAACGATAATCGACGGCGCCGATCATCGCTCCCATTACATCGCCCCGCTCGCGCGGCAGCACGCCTTCTACCACTTCGCTGGCGACGCCGAGATCTTCCAAGCGTTCCGCCGCCGCCAGGAAATTCGGCTCGCGTGTCTTGGCGCGGACGTCGCCGTTTTTGAGGTAATAGATCTTGCCTGGGGGATAGGTGCCGTCGGCGACGACGCTGCGTCGGAGGTAGTTTTCGACTTCGTTGAGCGAGTTGCCGCGCCCGCTGGTGTAGGCGAGCATCACCGCCATGAGATAGCGAATGCCGTTCTTTTCGTCGACTTCCCCTTGCGGCGTCCAGTTGGCCAAGGGCGGATAGCCGCGCGTGGGTACGAGCAATTTATCGGCCACCGAAGGACGATAGTAGAAGTTCGTTCCAAGCTGCGCATAGCGCACATCCTTGGCGACCACCAGCGTGCCGAGATAGGTCATGCCGGTGAGCGAGCCATGAGGAAATCGCCTGGCGAGTGCGTCGATTTGCGAATCGGCTTTGACATCGGCGGGGAAATCGATGACGTAGGGAAAGTCGCTGCTGTAGGCGACGGTGGTGATGTGCGGTGTCAGTTGGCGATCGTGGATGGCTTTCACGATCGGCTTGAGGATTTTTTCGCGGAAGGATTCCACATCGGTATTGATCGGCGAACCGTCCCAATCGAGATAAAGCATGTTGATCGCCGGAATGTTCCGCAGGCGAGCATATTCCTGCCCCACCGCTTGCGACAACACGCTCCGCTGGTTTATCACCACGACCACATTGTGCGGCCCTTGCCCAGCCAAGAGCGGCGTCGATAGCAAGCCAAACAAGATGCCAATCGCGACAATTAAGCGGGCGAACATGATGGGAATCTCGGAGGGGAAGGCGGTATCAGGGCGGAGTAAGTATTGTTCAACGCCCTGCGACGGCGTGCAACCTATGGCTTAATAATTGGCCTACTACAACTCAATCCACGTACAAAAACTCGTTGCTGTTAAACATCACGCGGGCGAGCGCGGAGAGACCGTGCTCGCTGACAAACAACGTGGTGAGCTTACGTTCGGCGACAGAGGGCAGGCGACCATAGGCGAGCTGATAGAGTCGTGGCACTTGCTCATTCAAATCAGCGCCAACTTCTCGCTCGACGCGCCGCGCCGTGGCGTCGCTCAGACGCAGCACCAGCGAGTTGTTCAGCAGCGACAGGGCCTGCAGCGGCGTGGTGGTGACCGCACGGGCGGGGGTTTTCGTCGAGGGATCGGGGCAATCGAACACATCCAACAACGGACTCCGGCCGCTGCGAATCCAGGTGCGATACAAACTGCGACGATGAAACGTCTCGCCAGCGGCGTCGAAGACTTCGTAGAACTGGCTGTTGAAGACATGCGTGCGAAAGTCCTCATAGCCAGGACCACCGCGCTCTTTGTTCCATTCTCCACTGACGACCAGCAGCGCGTCGCGCAATGTTTCCGCGTCGAGTCGTTGCGGAGAATGCCGCCACAACAGGCGATTGTCTACATCCTTCGCTAAGGCTTCCGCCACCGGCAGCGAAGCTTGTCGATAGGTGGCCGATTGCACGATCAGGCGATGCATTTGTTTGAGACTGCCGCCACTCGCGACGAACTCGCCAGCGAGCCACTCGAGCAATTCGGGATGACTAGGTCGTCCACCATTGAAACCGAAATCGTTCGGCGTCTCGACAATGCCGACACCGAAATGATAGTGCCACAGCCGATTCACCATCACGCGTGCCACCAGCGGATTGTGCTCGTTCGTGATCCACTCGGCTAAACGCTTGCGCCGTGCACCGTCACTCGCATCCGCCGGCAAGCCAAAGTCTGGCGAGAGTCCGACAATCGACGCAATGCCGCCCGGTACCACTTCCTCGCGCGGCTTGTTGGGCTCACCTCGCTCCAGTAGATGGACCTTATGCGGCGTCTGGGGCGTAACGGCATAGGTATTCGATTCTTCCCAGCGGCGAATCTGTTCGTTGATTTGCGCTTGCTCGAACTTCATCGCCTCACGCGCTTCGCGCTCTGACGGCGTGAGCCTGGCCGCGATCTCGCTAGCGGCGACAGAATCGCTCGCCACACCCGCCAGCGCTGCGACTTCCTCGCCTGGGAGCGCGCGGTCGAAGAGCATCGCGCGATCGAGTGCGCCAGCCAGCAGTTTGTTGCCGCCGACCGGACTATGTCGCAGGCCGAAGACGACTTGCGCCGCTCCTTGCTTGAAGGTGGTCAACCCGCCCGAGTTGTAAGCTGTGCCATAAGGCTGGCCATCGCGATAGGCGGTGATCGTGCCATCGGCGGCGAAGACCAGCGCGAATTGGACAACGCGATCGGTCGCGGTCTCCTGTTCGCCTTGCAAACTCTTCGTACGCCGATAGAACTCACTCCCCGGCATCCAGCGGGCCGGCTCATTTTCGCCAAAGACGATAGCGTCGAACGAGTTGCCATCGAGCGTTTGAACGCTCATCACGCCACCGCCGCGCTGCTTCAAGTCAGCCAACTGCACCCACGCCAGCAGCGTTTTCTCGCCAAGGTCTTTCTCCAACGGCACCGTGGCGACATAGGCCGACTTGCCATCGAGTTGCAGCTTGCCTGCGGCTAGCTTCGCCGTATTATGCATTTCGCCATGCAACTTGCCGTGGGCGTCTTGCGTGTCGCTGTCGAAGTTCCATTCGGCTAGCGGTCGCGGGGGCGTGAGCTTTTCCTTGCGCTCCTGACGTTGCGCCAAGATCTGTTTGCGGATTTCGTTGTCGCGTTTGACGGTGCTGGCGATGAGTGCTTGTTGACGGCCGCGCAGCACAGCGATGGCCGCATCGCGCTGGGTTGCCAATGCTTTCGCGTCGAGATTGCGCTGGCCATGTTCCACGCCCGCGAGTCCGGCGGCTAGTTGATAGTACTCGCGCTGCAGGATCGGATCGAACTTATGATCGTGACAGCGAGCGCAGTTCACCGTCAGGCCCAGGAACGTCTGCCCCACGACGCTCACAAAGTCTTCCAGTTCATCTTGTCGCACGACCGCTTTCATCGCCGCGCTTTGTTGCGACTTGCCAACTTCATCGAAAGGGCCAGCAACCAAAAAGCCGGTCGCCGCAATGGCAGCCGGGTTGCTCGGCTCGAGGAGATCGCCGGCGATTTGATAGCGGACGAAGTCGGCATACGGCAGATCATTGTTGAACGCTTCGACGACCCAGTCGCGATATCGCCAACTATTGGTGCGGAGCTTGTCGCGCTCGAAGCCTTGGCTTTCGCCAAACCGCGCGACATCCAGCCAGTGCCGAGCCCAGCGCTCGCCGTAATGGGGCGATGCGAGCAAGCGGTCGACGAGCTTGTCGTAGGCTTCCGGCGCATCGTCCGCCTCAAACGCCGCCACTTCCTCCGGTGTCGGTGGCAGACCGAGCAAATCCAGCGACAAACGGCGAATGAGTGTCCGTTTGTCGGCCGCTGGCGAGGGCTGCAATCCATTGGCTGCCAGCTTCGCCTGAATGAAGGCGTCGATATCGTTGCGCCTCGTCCAATCGTTGGTCAGTTTCGGCAGCGGTGTCTTTTGCAAAGGTTGCAGCGACCACCAGTCGTAGCCAGCGCGGCTGTCGGTGGTGAAGCGAAAGGGGTCGATCTTCTCGGTTCCCCACGCGGCACCACTGGTGATCCAAGCTTTAAGCAGTTCGCGTTCGTTCTCCGGCAGCGGTTTCTTCGGTGGCATATCGCCGGCCGCCACGCGCTCCCAGAGCAAGCTCTTGGACAAGTCGCCTGCGACAATCGCCGCACCACTTTCGCCACCAGCGAGCGCCGTTTTTTGCTGGGTGAGATTGAGGTCCCCTTTGGGCTCGGGGCCCTGATGGCAATCGAGACATCGTTTGGCGAGTAGCGGCGCGACGACTTTGTCGAAGTGCTCTTGAGGCGTTTCAGCCTGCGCTCGCGCGACCAATAGCAGCGCGACCAGGGACGCAAGCAGCGAGCGGACCAGTCGCATGAAAAACCTCAGGCGGAGAGAGAAGTAACGATCGCATTGACTTCGTTTGATGTTACCGCGCCGCCGATCCCGGCTCAACAATTCCCCTGATTTTCGCCCCGTCTCACTCCGTCAACTCCGCCAGCACAGGCAAGTGATCGGAAGGAAACTTACCATCTTTCTCGTCGGTTAAGATGGCATGACGCTCGGTCTTCCAGCCGCGCGTGAAGATGAAGTCGATCTGCTGATCGGAGATCTGGCGAAAGCCATTCCAAGTGGCGTCGGGGCCGGTAGGTTCGGTCTTGCTGTTGGTGCGGGAGTCGGCGAGGAGCCACGTCGTCACCGCGGCCTTGCCAGTCAGGATACGGTAGGGTTCGCTCGTCGGCCCGGTATTGAAATCGCCCGTCAGCACGACCGGCAATTCGCCAGCCAGTTTGGGAAACTGCGCGAGCACAAGTTTTGCGCTCTCGGCGCGGGCTTTGACGCCAATATGATCGAAGTGCGTATTGGCGACGAAAATCTCGCGATCATTGGGTTTGTCCTTGAGCTTCAGCCACGACACCATCCGCGTGATGGAAGTGTCCCAACTTTTGCTGCCGGGCTTGTCCGGTGTTTCCGATAGCCAGAAGTTTCCTTTATCGACGACATCGAAGCGCTCTTTGCGATAGAAGATGGGCACGTGCTCGCCCTTGTTTTTGCCATCATCGCGCCCCGCGCCAAACCAAGCGTAGTCAGGCAAACGCTCGGCGAGATCGGCGATCTGATGCGGCAGGGCTTCTTGCAGTCCGAGCACGGCGGGCTTTTCGCGGGTGATGATTTCCGCGACCCAATCCTTGCGCTTGGGCCAGGCGTTGTCGCCATCCCCTTTGTTGTCGTAGCGAATGTTGAAGCTCATCACGCGCAGCGGTTCCGCCGCGTGATTGGTCGCCGACAGAAGCCAACTCAACACCATCACGATCAGCATGCTCCGCTTCATGATTACCTCGCGAGATTCGCGCGCCGCGATCTTCAACGAAAAGCACGCGACACGGCAGAAGGGCTAGCCAGCATTATCGGCCGCGCACGATGCGCGCGGCAAGAGGGGCACAGCAGGCCTTTACTTCTTGGCCTTCTTGTCGATCTGATCTTCTTCCTTGAGGCCGAGGCGAGCGAGCCACTTACCACGTTGCGGCTTTTGTCCTCGTTCGATTTCGTTGGCGGCCAATTCCGGCGCGTACTTGGCCCGTTCGGCTTCCAACTGCTGAATCTTCTCTTCTAGCTCGTTGCGTTGTCGCGCGAGCTTGGCCCGTTCCAGGGAAATATCCACTTCGGCTTTCTTGAGCTTCTCGCGCCACTCTTCCTGCAGCTTGGTGAGTGCTTCGCGTTCCTGTGCTACCAGTTCGTCTTGATTGAGCATGTCGGCGATGGCCGCCGCGCCCACCGCCACGTTGCCGAGATTGTTCGATTGCTGGTCGAGCAACTCCTTCAATTCATCGATTTCGCTTTGCCGCTGTGCCAAGGCGTCGCCGGTGGCGCGGATTGCTTCTTCGATAGTGAGTTTGGCTTGCTTGTCGTCCGGATTCTCGTCGTCGAAATCGTGATCGAGTTGTTCAAGCAAACGTTTCTTTTGCGATTCCCAATCCATGGCGCCACTGGAACTGGCCGCGGAAGAACTGCCAGCCGACGATTTCAATCGCGACACTTCGCGCGTGAGGTCGCCATTCTTGGCCTTGAGTTCTTTCAGATCGTCGCAGGCCATGTCGTAGCGCTGCCGCAAATCGATGATCATTTGCGCATCGGGGCCATTGGTGTCGCCACCGGAAGCCAATCGCGTTTCCAGTTCCGCCAGCCGTGCATTCAAGCTCTGGTTTTCGAAGCGAAGTTGTTCGAGTTCCGCCGAAGAGGCGGCCGATTCGCCTGCCGATAGTTGCCCGCCTTCGAAGAGCTGCGTTTGCAGCGAATGCATTTCCGACTGAGCGCGATCCAACTCGTCGCGACTTACGGCCAGCTGCTGCCGCAGGTCGTCTTGATCACCGCGCGCTTGCGCGAGAGCTACCTGGCCGGAAGCCAGAATGCTCCCTTGCTCATCGCGCAGATGTTGATTTTCTTCTTTGAGTCGTTCGAGTTCGTGTTCGGCGGTGTGTAGTTGTTCGCGGAGCGTCTCCGATTCACCAGAGAACTCGTTCGCCTGCGATTGCTGTTTGGCCGAGAGCGCTGCCCGTTCGCTTTCGAGCTGGTCGCGTTGTTGCTCCCAGGACTGCACGTCTTGGCTATGTTCTTGTTGCAAGCGGGCGATCTCGGCGACGCGGGCCGCCAACTCGCCTTGGGCTTGATCGAGTTCCTCTTGGCGGGCATCCCGCTCCGCTTCCAATTGCCGCAGCGCCGTCTCGCGGGCTTGCAGTTCGCACGCCAATCGCTCGGCTTCCGCCCCTTGCTGTTGCGATCGTTCGCTGGAAACTCGCGACAACTCCGCTTGTTGTTCCTCGACCTCTGCCCGCAGTTGTGCGAGTTCCACGGCGCGTTGTTGCGCATCTGCGCCCAACTGCGCGAGCTCCAACTGCCGCGCTTCGAGTTCCGCTTGCAGGCGTCGAGCGGTTTGATGCTCCGACTCGCGCTCGCGACGTTCGGCCGCAAGTTGATCGTTGAGCGTCCGCACTTGCTCGTCGAGCGCCAGGCTGTTGTTGGCTTGCACGGCAGCCAGTTCGTTGGCGGCGCGGCGCTTCACTTCGGCGAGTTCGTCGCTCAGACGACGCACTTCCGACTGCGCGAATTCTGCCGCCTGACGGTGCTGATCGGCTGCTTGTTGTTGGAAATTCGTCGCCTGGAATTGTTGATCGAATTGCGATTGCAACGCGAGCGCGGCTTGTGCGTGTTGCGTCGCTTGACGGCATTGCTCGTCGAGTTCGGCTTGCAACCGGGCGACGGTCGCTTCGTGCTGTTCTTTGAGTTGCTGCAAAGTAGCAGCGTCGGCATCGCGTTCGGCAAGCCAACAGCGGAGCGTGGCGATTTCGCTATCGCGAATCTGCTGTTGCTCGTTGATCTCGACCGTTTCGCGTTTGGCCGCTTCTAGTTCATCTTGCAGTTCCTGCTCACGCGCGGAGCGTTCCAGGAGTTGCCGGCGCAATTCGTCGGCTTGCCCTCCGAGCGTTGCGAGTTGCTCGCGGAGTTGCGCTTCGCTGCCGCTGGCGATGTGGGCCAGTTCCGTTTGGCGACGCTCCACTTCCGCCAACATCTCGCTACGCTGAGCGCGCAGTTCGCGGGCGATACGGCGGCGCTGGCTCGATGTTTCTTGTTGACGTTGCACCAGCGCCTGACGCTCATGTTCCAAGCGACCTTGCGCAGCCGAAAGTTCCAATCGCTGCGTCTGAAGCGCCGTCATCTGGTCGTGCAAACTGCGGCCGGTCGCTTCGCACTGGGTTTGCGATTGTGCGAGTTGCGCCGCTTGATCTTCCAGCTGCCGAGCGCGTTGCTGGGCTGCCTGCTCGCGCTGGGCGAGTTCTTGCTGGCGACCTTCGAGTAGCGTTTGCGTTTGGGCGTTTTGCCGTTCGAGCGAGGAAAGTTCGCTGCGACGCTTTTCGAGTTGGTCGTGCTGTTCGCGAAGTTGCGCGAGCCACTGTTGATGCTGCGTGGCGAGTTCGCCTTGCTGGCGCTGCCACTGCTGTTCGCGCTGCGCGAGTTCGCCGCGCAATTGTTCGAGCTGTTGCGATTTGTCGTCGAGTTGCGTGGCGCGACGCGAGAGATCGTCATCGCGGCGCGACGCCTGCGCGCGGTCCTGCGTCAGTTCAGCGGCCAGCAGTTGCATCTGGTCGGAGAGGGTTGTTTCGACGCGCAAGATGCGCTGGCGTTCTGCTTGCAGCAACTGCCTGGCGCGCTCTCGATGAGCTTCCAGCGTGCGCGCAAACTCATCGCCCCACACATCGGCGTTGACAACTTCGCGATCTTGTTCTTCCAAGGTGCTCATAAGCCGAACTTGTCGTCTGAGGATCCAACCCAACGTAGTTCGGGCGTATCCGCCGTACACACAGGGCGCGCGAGGTGCCCGAAGTTTGGGCGTAAATGCCTACTGCATCTATACGTCGCAGGCGGGGCGCGGTCAAAGAATGACCTCATGGAGATGCCGAGTCGGAGCATCAGCGCTGGTGATTGCGAACGGTTGTAGCGTTCCTGCCGATCATTTGCGTCCAGGCTTGCGGGCGACCGTGCTGTCATCCGAAGGCTTGATCGTCGGAGCAGTTCTTGCTTGCACGCAAGTTGCTTTCGGGACCAAATTGGGTAACAATCGATAACCTCGTTAGCGACGATCGTTATCGGTACGATCACACCTCCTCCAGTCGCTGGTACTACTTTTCGATACGCATTTTGCGGGATTTGGGATAGCGTCATGCAATCGGCAAAACAGCGCGGTTTCACTTTGGTGGAACTGCTGGTCGTCATCGCCATCATTGGCGTCTTGGTTGCCTTACTCTTGCCAGCGGTACAATCGGCGCGGGAAGCCGCGCGCCGGATGCAATGCAGCAATAATCTCAAGCAAATGGGGCTGGCGCTCCATAATTACCACGGGGCGCACAACACGTTTCCCTGCGGTTCGCTGATGGGCCGCCCCAAGACCTGGTCGTGGGGGCCTGCCTGGGGTGTGGCGATTTTGCCCTATGCCGAGCAAACCAGTTTGTTCGATCAGTTCGATACCAAAGGACAATATGGCGGTGGCGGCGCACAAGTCGGGCTGATTTATCAAGGCCAGAACGAATACAACGGCAAGCTCATGGCGGGCGTGGGCATTCCATTTTTCTATTGCCCTTCGTCTCCACTGCCGCGCTTTGTCCTAACCGGCACAACCGTGCCAGGCCCCAAAGGCGCCGCTTCGCCCACCTATACGGCCATTGCCGGCGCGATCGATCATCAAAGCACCATCAACAAAGAGAGTGAATCGAACCAGCATAGGCACAAGGGTCGCCGTTCGGCCGGGGGCGTGCTCGTGGGTGGTGACACGTTTCATAACATCGGCGACATTCGCGACGGCACGTCCAACACGATCCTCCTCGGCGAGCAATCGGACTATTGCACAAGTTCCACCAACGCCAGGATCGATTGTCGCAGCGACTTTGGCCACTCGTTCACGATGGGTGCTGTCGATCCCGCGGAGGCGTCGAAAGACGATCGCTGGTTCAACACCACCTCCGTTCGCTACCCAATCAATGAGAAGCGCTGGGAGACTCCATGGGTAGGCAATGAATACTACGCCTGCAATCGCCCGATTCAATCGGCGCACGGCGGGGGCGCGATGGTGCTCAAAGGAGATGGCTCGGTGCATTTCCTCAACGAAGGCTTGAACCTGCAAACGCTGTATAATCTCAGCAATCGCGATGATGGAAATATCATCAGCGGTAATTGAGTTTACGATCGTGGTTTTGTCCCACCAGACTTCCTCGTTCGCCAGGCAGAGGTAGTCGATGAAGTTCATCACAGTAATCGGCATGCTCTTGCGCGAGGCGGCGCATGGCTGGATCGAACATCGAGCGCAACGGCTCGGCGCTGCCTTGGCGTTCTATACGACTCTTTCGCTGGCACCGCTCGCCATGATTGCGATCGCGGTCGCAGGCAGTTTTTATAGCGAAGACGCCGCGCGCGGCGCGATTGTCGACCAAATCGAACACTTCGTCGGCGGTGCGGGTGCGACGACGATTGGATCGCTCATCGAAAATGCCAACGAGCCCAGGCAAAGTCGCCTGGCCACGGCGATCAGTCTTGTTCTCTTGCTCTTGGGCGCGACGAGCGTATTCGCCGAACTGAAGGATTCGCTCGATACCATTTGGGAAGTGCAGCGCAAGCCAGGACTGGGTCTTTGGACCATCGCCAAGACGCAGGTACTCGCTTTCACCATTGTCGTAGGCGTCGGATTTCTCTTGCTTGTCTCCCTGGTATTGACCACCTTCCTGACGGCTTTCACGCATTGGTTAGGTCTCTGGCTTCCGGTGCCGGTCTGGACGGCCTATCTTGGCGATTTGCTAATTTCGTTCTTGGTGATCACGTTCTTGTTTGCCTTGATCTTTCGGCTCTTACCCGACGTGACGCTGCGGTGGAGAGATGTTTGGCTGGGTTCGGTGACTACGGCCATCTTGTTCATGATCGGGAAGTCTCTGATTGGTCTCTACATCGGGCGCGCGAGCGTGGGATCGATTTATGGAGCTGCCGGATCGCTTGTGGTCGTCTTGATCTGGACCTATTACTCTTCCCAGATTCTGTTCTTTGGCGCGGAACTGATACGAGCGCATGTCAAATACTTCAAGCCTTCACCCGTGGTCCCCACTCCGCAGGCGGAATCGACGCACAAAACAGAAAGTACGACTTGAATGTGTCGCATTCGGTAGCATCGTCCGTCGGAGGGTGGGTGCATGTTACGTTGCACTGCATTATTCTTAAGGCAATAGCTGGGTTCCCGCGCGTCTCTCCTAAGGAACGGTCATGTCCCGCATCGTGAGTGGTTTGTTGTTGGTTGTGATGCTTAGCGCCGTCGGTTGTGGCCCGAACGTGGGCACCGTTAAAGGCAGGGTCACGCTCAAAGGAGCGCCCATCGGGGACGGCTCGGTGATCTTCCAAGGGGCATCGGCCAATGTGTCGGTTTCCGGCAATCTAAAGCCCGACGGCACCTATCAAATCGTCGCGGCCAACATGCCGGGACTGCCGCCGGGCGATTACAAAGTCGCTATCTCCCCCAGCAAAATCGGCACCGGTGAAGCTCCGCTGGCGATCGCGCCGGGACAAGCGGAAGTCGTTCGGGTGATGATCCCGCAGCGGTATCATAGTACCGAAACCAGCGGGTTGACGGCCACCGTCCAAGCGGGCGAGAATCCAGCATTCAACTTCGACCTGCAAGATTGATGGATATGGCATGCGCACCACTTGGAATTTTTTCTCTGCCGGTCAACTCGTCTTTGGCAATCACGCGGCCGATCAACTCGGAACGCTGCTGATTCGTCGGCAGTTGAGCAAGGCGCTCATCATTACCGATCGCGTGCTTGAGGAAATCGGCCTCATCGATCGCGTTCTCGCGCCGCTCCGCAATGCAGGTGTGCTCGTTGAAGTTTTCAATGGCGGTGAAGCGGAGCCATCCATTGCCGCTGCCATTTCCGCCGTCGAACATGCGCGGGCCTTCCAACCCGATTGTCTGCTTGGCCTGGGTGGCGGCAGTAATATGGACCTGGCGAAAATCGCGGCGGTGCTTTACACCCATGGCGGCGCGCCACAGAACTACTTTGGCTTTGATAATGTGCCCGGTCCGGTGTTGCCGTTGATTTGCGTTCCCACCACCGCCGGCACAGGGAGCGAAGTCTCGCATGCGGCGGTCGCGACCGATAGCGCGAATCAAATCAAAGTCAGCACGCTGAGCAACTACCTGCGACCGACACTGGCAGTTGTCGATCCGCTGCTCACCTACAGTTGCCCGGCGAAAGTCACCGCCGATAGTGGCATCGACGCTTTGACGCACGCTATCGAAGCCATTACCGCCACCGACTACGACAAGCTCAACCTCGCCGCCGGTGAAGCCTGCGCCTATGAAGGACGTTTTCCGTTAGGCGAAAGTCTGGGAGAGAAAGCGATTGAACTCGTCGGGCAACATCTAGTTACCGCCGTGAACGAACCGCAAAACGCTGCCGCAAGGGAAGGGATGGCGCTGGCCGCCACGCTGGCGGGCCTGGCGTTTTCCAATTGCGGCGTCGCCTTGGTGCATGCGCTGGAGTATCCCATCGGCGGCGTGCTGCATTGTTCGCACGGCGCAGGCAACGGTCTGCTGCTTCCGTATGTGATGCGCTACAACTTGCCTGAGCGGGCGCGAACCTTTGCGAAAATCGCCAAGCTGCTCGGCAGGAACATCAGCGGCCGCAACATGCAAGATGCGGGCGAAGATGCGATTCTCGCCGTCGAACAGCTCAAACGCGACATCGGCATTCCCGAACGCCTGCGCGATATTGGGGCGCGTCGCGAGCAGCTCCCCGCCTTCGCCAGCAAGGCCTTCGCCATCAAACGCCTGATGACGATCAACCCCCGACAGCCCACCGAAGAAGAACTTCTGGCGGTGCTGGAGGAAGCGTTTTAGTCATCAATCGTCATCGCTATTCGTTCACCCAAGCGACTGCTTTATCCATTTCCGCGGGTGTGAAGTATTGCACCTTGGCCATCGTGAACGGCTTGCAAACCACGCTCATCCATTTTTCCCACGAGCTATCGCCCACCATCGCGACCCGTTCGATCGTGGTGCAATGTGTGCTGGCGAACTTGATATCGTCCCACAACGCGTGCATGTCCCAGCCTTGAAAATCGACGAATTGAATCAACAGCCGTGCCTTCCCTTGCTCAGCGATCTTTTCATCCACCAGCGGCACGAACGTCTTGTAGTCCGCATCGTGCAACTTGCCGCTTAGCTTAAAGGCGATGACTTTCGAGGAATCGACGGTGATCATTTCGATCATGGCTTGGTCTCTCAGGCAGAAGGGAAGAAAGCATCCACTGAATTTGCACAGTATATCGCGCGTCATCGTTTTCGCACGAGTACCAACTTAATTATCCTCGCCGATGCGGTAGATAAACGACGCATTCCCAGGCGGTAACGGCTTTCGTGACTTCTGTAAGTTAAGCAACTTGTCTTGCAAGGATTTGCGCTCGAAGTTACTGAAGTCATCGGCTTTCGCCGATTCTTGAGCAATCACCCACTTCAAAGCATCGATTTGAATCTCACGTAGATCCCGCTCCTTGTTTGCCTCCCACCACTTCTTGGCAGCAGCCTGGTCGCCAAGATGCATATGAACATAGTTTGGACGAGTTGCGCGCCGTCGTGGATCCGTGCTTTCATCGCTAGCCGTCCAATGTCCATAGGGTTGAATTTGATTGTACAAGATTTCCCTAGCCGCGCCGCCGACGGTAATATTGTGCCAGTAATCGGAGAGAGGCGAGGCGATGGCAGTGCAATAAGCCTCATCGTCAAGGTGCGCTATCAAAGCCGGAAAGGCAACGACGCCAGAATCCACCAAACGGTCCCAAGCCGAATGAACATCCTCCTGCCAACTCCGGTTGAATTGCTTGCTGAAGAGGATTTGTCCGCCTTCGCTGATCTTGGGTGGACTATTTCGTGACCTAAGAACGGCAATTATCGATTCCGCCGCTTCGGTCGTCGTAGCAACCTTAGGTTCGTCGGCCGAAGCGATGCTAGAAAATGTCCACAATACGATACTGAGGAAAGCTAGCCTCATCTGTAACTCTCCCGCTCGCGCCACTTCGACATTCGTGAGCCTAACCTACTCACCACTGTCATCACTACATATAATAACCCAATCGACTTCGTCTCACAAAGATGCAGGCAGAAGCGCGTACGAAAGTTTCTTGCTTCTGGAAATATCGCTATGTCCACCGCCACACTCAGTCCCCAGTTCCCACTGGCTCCGTATAAATCGCTGTCGAACGAGGAGTTGTCCAGACGCATCGACAAACTGCGCGGCGAGCTAGGCAAAAAGCTGCTGATCTTGGGGCATCATTACCAACAAGATGAAGTGATCGCGCATGCTGACCTGACCGGCGATAGCTATCAGCTCAGCCAGATGGCCGCGTCGCAGAGCGAGTGTCGCCACATTGTGTTCTGCGGTGTCCACTTCATGGCGGAGACCGCCGATATCTTGGCCAATCGCCCCGAGAAGCTGGCGGAGCGCGCCGGCGAACGCGTCACGGTGGTGTTGCCCGATATGGCGGCCGGTTGCTCGATGGCCGACATGGCCGCGATCGAACAAGTCGAAAGCGCTTGGGCCGATTTAGGCGAAGTGATCGATACCAGCGATGTCACGCCCGTCACGTACATCAACAGCGCCGCCAGTCTCAAAGCGTTTTGCGGTCGCAATGGCGGCATCGTCTGCACCAGCAGCAACGCAAAAGCGGTCCTCGAATGGTCGTTCGCGCGCAGCAAGCGGGTTTTCTTTTTCCCCGATCAACATTTGGGTCGCAACACGGCGCTGAAGATGGGGATCACCAACGAGCAAATGCCGGTCTTCGATCCTTTCAACAGCGACCTGGGGGGCAACAGCGAAGCGGCGATTCAAAACAGCAAGGTCATTCTTTGGAAAGGCCACTGCAGTGTGCATCAGATGTTTCAAAAGGCGCATGTCGATCAGTTCCGTTCCAAAATTCCAGGCATCAAGATTCTGGTACATCCCGAATGCCCCCAAGAAGTAAACGACATCGCGGATGTGAGCGGCTCGACGAGCAAGATTTTGCAAACCGTCGCCGCCGCCCCGCCTGGCACGAAATGGGCGATCGGTACCGAGTTGCATCTGGTGACTCGTTTGAAGCAAGAGCACCCCGAGCAAGAGATCCATTTTCTCTCGCCAGTGGTTTGCATGTGCGCCACGATGTATCGCATCGATCTAGCGCATCTTTGCTGGTCCTTGGAAAACCTCGCCGCCGGGTCGCCGGTGAATGTGATCGAAGTGAACGAGGACATTGCGCGGTGGTCGCTGGTGGCGCTAGAGCGGATGCTGGACGTGAAGTAGTGTCGCAGAGCTAGCGCGGCTTCAACTGTGCAATTCGCTCGGTGACCTCGGCGTGCTTCTCGATCTCGCCTTGTTGCCGCAGGCATTCGGCATAGATGAGGAGTACGACGCGCGCATTATTTGGTGCTTTGGCCAATTGCTCGTCGGTCGTCAAAGGCTCCACAAAGACTGCGGCGCTCTTGGGTTTACCTTGCCAAAGTAAACACGTGGCCGCCAGAGTCTGACAAGTTCTAAGGTCGTTGGCGGCAGACTGATCCTTGACATGCACTTTCATGAGCGCGATTGCGCTGATCGCTGCGGCATAGCCTTCGTCGTAGTTTTTGATCTTTATCAAGGCAGAGGCGCGATGCATCTGATCATACCGATAGGCATGCGAACCTTGCAATTGTTGATCCGCGAGGATCGATTGTGAACGCGCCAGATGCGCCAGCGACATGCGATGCTCAGCACGATTCGTTTCGACCACGGCGAGCGATGACAAGCCTAGCGCGAGATACGGGTGCTTGGGACCTAGGGCAGCTTCACAGCCCACGATCGCCTCGGAAAGCATCTGGGCAGCGTCAGCGTTCTCTTTCGCATTCGCGAGGCGACTACCCAGCAACAATTTGGCCTCGAGCACGAGGATATCGTGCTTATCGAGCGTTTGACGGAAAAGTTTCTCCGCCTGCTTGAAGCCTGCGAGGGCTTTCGCCTTATCGCCTGACTTTTCCAACTGTCGCGCTGCCAGTTGCGCTGCGCACGCAGCGCTAGTCGACTCTTGCGCCGCTTCATCCAGCTTGGCCAGACGTTCACTGGATGCGAGATAGGCGCGCTCGGTGGCGACGAGCCAATAGTCAGGACCAAAGTGCTTCTCCAGCGCTGCTGCAATCTCGCGATGCCGCTCGATCTCACTGGCGGCGTCGGCGCTCGACAGTAGGCAGGGCTTCGCAATTAACGTAGCGAGGTGAACACGATCGGCAGGCGTGATTGGCCCCAGCGCGGTGGCACTCAGCACGGGAAAATCATAATAGAGTGGCTTATGGCGCGCCTCATCCGCCTTCGTCATCCCGCCCGCACCTAGCAGGCAGGCGACACCAAGTACTAAGAATGCACGCAGCATAAAACAACAAGCCATGATGAGATGCCTCTGGGTTACTTGCGATTTGTCTGCATGGCGGCGATCGCCGTTTCCACTTCCGTGATCTGCTTTTCAATGGTCGCCGCTTTGTCGGCCAGACCCAGCTCACGACTGGCTAACGCAAACTGGCGCAGAGCGCTGAGCGTGCGGGCGTTGGCGGTGAATCCGCCTTCCTTGTTGGCCACTTCAAGACTCCGCTCGAAGGCGCGCGATGCCGCGGGGAACTGCTTCTGCCAGACCAGCGCTTCACCCAAAATCAGGCAAGCGGTTAGCTCCGCTTTCGCCTGCGGGTCGGCGGCAATGCTCGCTAACGCGATCACTTCTTCGGCAGCGCGCTGGGCGGCGTCGTATTTACCGACGTTCAGCAGGATCATGCTCCATTCCAAGTGAAAGACGATCGGTTCGGGCTTGATCCCCAGATCGTGCTGGGCGCGAATCTCTTGAGCGCGTTTCATCAGCATGTCGGCTTCGGGCCATTCTTCCAATTGCGCGCAGATTATCGCACAGATGTAAAGTTTCTCGGCGTGCAACGGATGCTCGCTTCCCAGCAACTCCGCAAAACCTTCCCGCGCCTCGTTCAGCATTTGCTTGGCTCGTGCCTTATCGCCCATGTCTGAAACGATACCAGCTTTGATCCACATCGCATCGAGATAGAAATAATTCTCGGTTCCCAGTCGCTTCGCATATTTCGTCGGCAGATCGACAACGAGCTTATGGGCTGCGGCGTAGTCGCCTTGCCGGGCGAGATCGTAGGCTTTGCTGAGCGCTCGCTGCGCGTCTGCGATCTCCGCTTGCTGATCGGCAGGGAGCGCGCAAGCACGCTCGCTGCACGTCAGCATCGATTGACGTCGCCGCGCCTCGGGATCGCTGGCGTCGTGGTACTGCAGGTACAGCTCTTGCCAGGCGCGGCGAACCGCGTATTCCTGTTTCAAATCGCCTTGGATGAAGAACTCGGTCCCTTGTCGCTTGAGATCCGCGAGCTTGTCGCGCACTTCCCGCGTCATCGGCGGCTGTAGCGCGCGTGGTGCTGCTGGCTCAGCCGCCTGCAGACCGAGCGTACACAGGCCAGCTAGCAGCATGGCCGCCGTGGCGATTGGTCGTCTGGTAGTTCGCAACATAGCGATGAGACTCCCCTCTTTTGCTCCCGTCAGTAACTTTCGTGGGGGGAGTTATGGCACAAGGGGCGAGCGAGCGTCAAGAGAAATACTGCGACGCCTTTGTGGCGTAGAGATCTCATTGGTTTCTCACAGACTCGGCAGGCAGGATGCCTACCCCACGCAGAGAATGAACTCCCTGCCGGCACTGCGGCACTCATGCAGTAGGTGGGTGGCAGGCACTCTCGACCCATCTCCACACCCCGCCTAACTGGCAAAACAAGCGCAAGGGAAGAGAATCGCGAGTTGCGCCAAAACCTGCAAAACGCAGCCGAGTTGAAAAAGTCGGTCAGTTCTTCAACATGCCACGGCAGAAGTGGGGTGCGAATGGAATTGCAAGCCATTATTTAATAAACACTTACAGCTAACGTACAGCACACAGTCATTGTCCCTGTTGATGAAGTCGGCGACTTTATCAACAAACACGCTCGCTTTGAGGATCTTGCCATGCGCGGCTTAATGTTAGGCGGACTCGTCGCAGTGCTACTCGCAGCGACCCTGGTGGCGGAGGCTCACGCCCAGGCGGTGGCCCAAACGCAGTGGGTGAATCCGCAAGGGCAATCGCTCTATCTGTTGCTCACGCCACAGATCCAACAGGAACTCGATATCGTCCCCGAGCAAAAAGAGAGGCTCATCGCGCTGCAAAAAGACTCGCAGGCGAAAATGATGGAGGCCTACAAGGGCTTCAATGAAATCCCCGCCGAGGATCGCGCCGCCAAGTACAACGAAGTGATGGGCGCTTTGGGGAATGAAGTCGAAAAGGAGGTGCAAGACATTCTGCTGCCGCAACAGATTCGCCGCGTCAAGCAGATCGCCTTGCAAATGAAGATGCAGCAGATGGGCTACGGCATGGCCAGCGCGCTGCATAGCGACGACCTGACGAAGGAACTCAAAATCACCGACGAGCAAAAGGAAGAGCTCAAGAAAAAGGAAGTGGAGGTTCGTCAGGAGATTCAGGACAAGACCAAAGAGTTCTATCAAAAACTGCAGGACGACGCCCGCGAAAAGTTGTTTAGCGTGCTCACGGAAGATCAACGCCGCAAACTCGACACGCTCATCGGCGAGAAGTTCACCTGGCAGCAGCAGGCCTGGCAAGGAGGACAAGGGGGCGTAAAGGTGATCGAAAAGAAGTAGCGGCTATCGAGTGCTCGCGCAGTTGCTAAACTACGCTTCATGCCTGCCGACGCCGATTACTCCCGCCCGCCTGACACGCTGTACTTTGAAGATGTGCACGCGAAGTTCGCGCACGAAGGACACAATCAATATCGCGGTTGCGTCGCCACGTTGACCTTCGGCGGCTTCGCCTTGCTGTGGTTGGTGATGATTTTCGGCGGGTTGGAACGCTGGCTGCCGATCTGGTTTCTGCCAGTGATGTATTTACTGGCGTTTGGCGTGTTCCTCATCTATCCCGCCTGGGTGTGGTGGACGCAACCGCGCCCCGAGAAGCTGGCCTGCCCGCAGTGTCGCCGCGAACTCGATCCGGTCCGACGCCAGGCAGTCCTCACCACCAGGGCGTGTCCGCTCTGTTTGTATGTGTTTCCTTCGCGGTTACCGCCGGAGATGCGCAAGATTCAACTCGATCCAGCCAAACTGCCGCGCATCTGGCTGCAAGGAGAAGTTCCTACGGCGAGTTTGGTCGGGGATAGCTCAACTGCGGATGAGGTCCCCGATCAAAATCCCTATCGCACACCCACGCTAACATTGGCCGCCGAGGGCAATTCGCAGAACTCGTTCACGGGTTGCTTACTGCTGTGGCTGACGGTAAGCATTGAACCCATTCGCACGCTGCTGAAGACCGACGCGCAATTGCTCCAGCAACCCAATCTCAGCGTACCTAAAGAACAAGACAGCGAGCGAGGGCTACGCTTGCGCATGGCGTTTTTGCAAGCGACGCGGCGGCAAGCCTGGCTGATGTTGCCTTGGTCGACGATCTTTCCCATCACGGCAGCGATATCCGTAGGTTGGCCAGGACTGGGGCCGCTAGGCAATGAGC
>JBGSHH010000584.1:0-4724 GCA_041752355.1 Pirellulaceae bacterium
CGACACACGGCCACGATCGTTCGCTGGCCACCGCCAACGCGGCATTGATTGCGATCAATGTGCTGGTGTTTGTTTTTGGTGGATACTGGCCGGCCGGTCCGTATCAACCTTGGATTAATGTGCTGCTCTATGGATTCAGCCATGCGGGATGGTGGCATGTGGCGGCCAATATGTGGGCCTTGTGGATCGTTGGCAATCCGATCAATCGTCGCCTGGGCAGCGGTCTGTACCTGGCGGCATACCTCGGCACGATCATCGTCTTGGGCGTGCTGGCGCGCAGCTGTATTTCGACACCAGTCGTGGGCTCGTCCGGTGCCCTCTTCGCCATCATCGCCTTGGCGGTGTTTTTGGAGCCCAACTCCGTTCTACACGTTGGTTGCTGCGCATTGTTTCCACTCACCGCCATCATCGGCGCGTTCACGCCACCCACAACCTTGTGGCAATGGTTATTCCGCTTGAAGGCGTTTGAAATATCGCTGCTCAATTGCCTGGCCTTGGTTCCCTTGTTCCTGATCTGGGAATTCTTCTGGCTTGGTTGGAACTGGGCCACGACGGCACACTTGATTGGCCTGGCGTGCGGTGTTGTGACGCTGTTGATTTTGCCCAAGCACATCACCATGAGCAGGCGATTTGCGGCCGCGTGATTTTCTTCCACCTGTCTGTCAACAAATTGCGAGACTCCCTCATGAATGTCTTCCAGCGAATCTCTGACATCCTTTCCGCCAACCTCAACGACTGGGCCGAGCAATTCGAGGAACCCGAAGTGATGCTCCGCCAAGCCGTACGTGAGATGGAAGCCGCCATCGATCAGTCCACCGAGCAAACCGCGAAAGCCATGGCCAGCCAAAAGCTGCTCGCCAAGGAAATGCAACGCAACATCGCTCAACGCGAACAGTGGCAATCGCGGGCAGAGAAAGCTGTCGAAGCTGGCGACGACGAAATGGCACGCCGTGCGATTGCCCGAAAGAACGAGTGCAATACCTTAGTTGAGGGGATAAACGATCAGTTGGCACTCGCCCAGGAGAGCAGTCGTTCGCTCCAACGTCAACTCGCCGCGATGAAAGCGAAGCTGGCCGAAGCCAAACGTAATTTGGCGACCTTAGCAGCCCGCAAGCGCGCGGCGGATTTTCGCAAGAAGCTCGATCGACAAGCGCTCGCGGTCAGTGCGCCGCACGACGAAAGCGCCTTTTCCAAATTCGACCGATTGCAGGCCAAAGTGGAGCGTGTTGAAGCGGAGGCGGAAGCGCTCGCGGAGTTGCGTAACGAATCGACACAAGTCGTCGCCGATGCGGATGACGATGAGGGGACAGCCAGTTCTAGCATCAACTCCGAACTCAACGCGTTGAAACGCAAACTCGGCAAGTAATTTCAATGTCGCCGCACAGGAAGCCACGTCATGCCTATCGAACGTCCCAGTGCGCCGACAACCTCGCAGTCGTTGTCGGAACTTATAGATGGCTCCGCGTTGTCCTTGGAACGCGCGCTGCGATTGGCGCGGGAAATCACACGGCAAGTGCGTAGCCAACATGAAGAGGGTCGTTTGCATGGACGAATCGCTTTGTCTGGCATCCACGTCACGAATGATCAGCAAGTTCAGTTGCCTCCTTCCCATCGCCCGCTGACGCTGGGAGGTCAGAAACACAGCGATTTAGACTTCTGCCCGCCCGAATTCGCTGGCGGCGCGGAACTTGTTCTGCCATTGGAGATCCCTGCCGCGCGCGACTTGCTGCAGCAGCGCAATATAAACGTCGATCCTCGCCGCATCGACGTTTATCAGATCGCGACTGTGCTGTGTCGCCTGGCGACTGGCCAGCCTGTGCAGCAATACGCCGACAGTCCGCGCGCGAAGGCCAGTGCACCGGCGATCATACGCGCTATTCTTGATAGTGCCTTGGGCTTCGACTCCCAAGAACGTGTGAGGACTTGCAATGCGCTGCTCGACGCGCTCGATGACGCGCTGGCCAGTCTGTCGCGCTTGAAGTCACAGAGCGACCGCGTCACGCCTGCCGAAGGGAGCTTCCTAACGAGCGACACCGCTGTTTTCCTGGCCACCGCGGTGCCCGTCGCCAAGGAAAACGATGCCTCGGCTGGCGAGCAATTGGGACACTATCGTTTGCTGGAATTGATCGGTCGTGGCGGCATGGGCGAAGTCTATCGAGCCCATGACCAACAACTCGATCGGATCGTGGCGGTCAAAGTGTTGCGAAAGGAGTTTCAAACCGACGCCACGTTTCTACGCCGCTTTCGGAATGAAGCCGACATTATCGCGCGCCTGCCGCACCCCAATCTGGTGCCGTTGTATCACGTTGGCGAAGTTGAGGGGCGTTGCTTTTATGCCATGCGATTGATCGAAGGTGAATCGCTCGCGCAACGACTGCGCGCGACTCCGCCGCTGACGCTCGACGAAACGATCTCCATCATCACACAATGCCTGTCGGCGCTGGCGATCGCACATGACGAAGGCTTGCTGCATCGCGACATTAAGCCGGCGAATATCTTGCTGGAGCGAGGTACCGGCCGCGCGTATCTCGTCGATTTCGGTTTGGCGCGACGTTTGGACGATAGCACCAACTTGACGACGCAAGGGGTCGTAATGGGGACGGTCGAGTATCTCGCGCCCGAACAAGCCCGTGGCGCAAGAACCGCCGACCAACGCGCCGATTTGTATTCGTTGGGGGTCGTTCTCTATCAAATGCTCTCGGGGCAAATGCCGTTTGTCGCCGATTCGGCGGTCGGTTGGATCTTTCAACACGCGCACGAACCACCGCGTCCGCTGTTGGAAGTGGCGCCGCACGTGCCGAGTGAGCTGGCAACCATCGTGCAACAGTTGCTCGCCAAAGATCCTAACGCGCGTCCCGGCGATTGTCGCGCGCTACTGCAAATGCTCGAGCCTTGGCAGCATTCACAACTGCGCACGCGCCAATTCGCCAGCGAACTTTCTTCCATCTTAACCGCTCCGCCGGTACCGGAGTTTGATCTTCCACCCCCGGTGCATGCCGTACAACGACTGATCGATGGTGCCGCAACCATCTTCCGCCGTCACACGCCGCAGTGGATTGACCAGCTACAATCGACGGAGCAACATGCCGCCGGTGCGGTCGCGTTGTATCAGCGTCGTCAACGCCGCCTGGCTCGGCTACAGCACGAAGGTCATCAAGTACTTGCGCTACTACAGCAACAAGCCAACGATCATCGTCAAGCGATCGCGGCGGCGACAGCGGACGAATCTCGCTCGGTCGATGAGCAACAACTGGCGGCGCTGACGCTACAAATCGAACCCTTGGCTGAGCAAGTCGCAGAGTTGGATTTGGAACTGGCGCGAGTGCTAGCCACGCTTGCGCGCTTGACGAGCAGTCGCGATGGACTACTCGCGCGTTTGCAGCAGGTTCAACCGAGTCCCGCCAACGACTCCAGACGTAGCACCCTGCTCGCAGTCGTTGGACTATTAGCTGTGAGTTTGCTCGTCGCGCTCCCAATTGCGTATGGGTGGCGGAATGGCGGAAAAGAAGTGGTGGTCGAGCAGCCAGTCGATTCCAAGCAATCGGCACCCGCTCCAGTGCCGCCACCGCCACCGCCAATCCCCATTGTTACGTCTGAGGAACATCTCGCGCAAGCGCAAAATCATCTCATTCGACAAGAGTGGCCAGCGGCACGCACGGCGTATGGAGCTTACCTGTTACAGCGGCCGGACGACGTGTACAAGCGGATCAATTTGGCCACGGTCTGCTTGATGCTCAACGATCGTGCCGAGTACGATCGCCACTGCCAGTTCTTGGCAAGCAGGCTCCAAGACAGCGACGAGTACGTTCGGATGTGGTCCACTGGCTTGATTACACTGGCACCTCCCCCCACGCAAGGATATGCCAACGATCCACTCCCTATACTGCAAGATATCTTGGCGAAGAATGACAAGAACTACGAAGCAGACATATTTCTCACAGCGGCCCTGTATCGCATTGGCAAATGGAACGAATGTATTGCGTCGGTCAATCGTTGGAACGGCGGCCCACCGGAAAACCTGCTGGATGCCTTGCGCATCAGCTATCGTGCCATGTCACTGTGGCAGCTGGGGGATAAGGAAGCCGCCAAAGCCGAATTGGCGGAACTCAAGGCAGCCGTCGAAGCGATGCGCCCCGTCGCTTACACGTTGGGCTGGTATGCCGAACTTTCTATCGCGACTCAACGCGAGCGTTGTGCCTTGGATGGCCTCCGCGCCAGCATTGCCTATCGCGAAGCAGCTAGATTGATGGGTCGCGACGATGAGTTGAAGTTATCCCCCATCGTGAATGCCGATGGGACGCTGTTTGTGGATCCTCCACTGGCGGCGACCGATCCCCAAGATGCCAAGGTTGCCAAGTTGGTCCGCGAACTCGGCGGGAAACTGAGGGTCGATATCAACGGAGTGCAGCAAGACGTTCTAGCGACAGAGCCGCTCCCGCCCATTTATCGCCTGATCGGCATTGATCTCAATAATTGCAAAGCGGTCACTGTCGAACACACCACAGAGATCGGCAAACTGAAGTCGTTGGAAAGTTTGGACTTGCTTTCGACAGGCCTAAGTGATGAAGCGTTTGCCAAACTGTCGCAACTAAACACTCTCAAGACTTTGGGTTGCGGAGATACCCCAGTGACGGGGAAAGCACTACAAGACTTCGTGGTCATGCCCAAGCTGACTACCATTGTGTTTGGCGGTCCCTTTGATCCCGAGCATGCGCCACTGCTTG
>JBGSHH010000585.1:0-8501 GCA_041752355.1 Pirellulaceae bacterium
GGTAACGCTTTGGAAACAACGCTTCGCCAACTTACAGCGAGCGGCGGAACGGGGGGCGTATTCGTTCAGAACAACGGCGACTTAGACCTCGGCAATGCCCAAGGCCAACTGGGCTTGATCGGCATCACGGCCGCTGGTGCCAACATCGCGATCACCAGTAGCGGCACGCTCACCGTTTCCGAAATAGTCCAATCAACCGGCAATAGCACGATCAGCCTGGCGGCGAGTAACGACTTACTCGTCAACGCTCCCATCGCCACGCAACTCGGCTTGCTCCAACTCACTGCCGGGCGCGACATCACGGCGACCGCCAACGGCGACGTGAGCAGTGCGGCGGGTCCAATCACTTACGATGCCGCGCGGGCGATCTTGCTCAGTAGCGGCAGCAGCATTCTTACCGTTTCCGGGCCGATCAACCTCCTCGCCAATCAAGGCGTGACAGCGACGAGTGGCAGCTTTTCCGGCATCACGCTCAGCGGCGCCACCATCACGTCGACTAGCGGCAACATCACACTGCAAGGCAAAAGTGGAATTGGTGCAGACAATGCCGGCATTGAACTGCGGCAAGCAAGTGTCCTATCCACCAGCAGTGGCCACGTGGACCTCGTCGGCACGTCGCTGGGCAGTACAAACGCCGACGGGATCCGACTTGTCGACGCCAGTAGCGTGCGGACACTTTCCGCTGGCAACATTAATGCTACAGGCATCAGCGGCACAGCGGGCAACGGTGTTCGGCTATTGAATGGCAGCGACATCAACGCTCTGGGTACTGGCAACGTTCTGCTCCAAGGGACTGGTAGCGGTGGGAACGTCGATATCTTCTGGGATCAACTCACCATCAGTAAGACCGGTGGTACCTATACGTTCCAGGATACGGTACAAGGCACAGCGCTTACCGTGCTTTCGGGTGCCTATCAAGTTCGCTTCCTTGATGGTGGCTTCATCGCCAATCAAGTAACATTTCAAAACAGCGGCGGCGTAATACTTGGCAATGAGAATACGGATACCATTACGTTTGCTGGTGGGCTGACCAGCACCGCCAGTCTTACCACACTGCAAGGGACCATCGCCACACAAGCCACGGCGCTCACGCTCGGCACCACGAGGCTCGTGAGTCAGGTCACTTTGAACACCAGCGGTGGCGACTTCAGCGCGGGCCAGGTACAAGGTGCTGGAGTGCCGCTCACGATCAACACGGGCAGCGGTTCCGTGACACTCAACGATTCGACCAACGTGATTGGCAATCTCACGATTACCGCCGGCGCGGTGCAACTGGTCGAACAAGACGACATCACACAAGGAGGCGCGTGGCACACCACCGGCCTCACGCAACTAACGGCCACGGGTCACGACGTCTTGCTCATTGATCCCGCCAATACCTTCGGCCCGCTGCAACTGCGAGCCAACAATATCGACGTCGTGTCGGCCAATAACACGCAACTCCAAGCCAGCACCTGGCAAGGTCATTTTCAAGTGCAAAGTGCTGGCGATCTGACCGTCAGCGGCCAATTGCAAGGTAGTGGCAGTATCCTCTTGCAAGCGGGGGCCGATTTGCGGTTCACCACCAGCGGCGCGATCGATGGCAGCGCGTTGGGAGCCAATGTAAGTCTGCTGGCGAATCGCGCCATCTCGTTGGCGGATGGGTCAAATATTAATGCTGGCAGCGGCACAATGCTTTTGCAGGCGACGAATAACGTTACATTGGGCCGATTGGTAACCACCAACACCTCGGTGAATGCCCTGCGCGTCGCCAGCCTCAATGGACGCATTCTGGATGGCGGTGATAGTGGCGGCGCTGATTTAGAAGCCAACGGCACGGGCGCAATCGCCACGCTAATCGCCCGCGATGGCGTAGGTGTTGCAGGCAATGCGATTGACCTGGCGGTGCGCAATCTCGTCGTTACGACTATCAACAGCGATCAATACCTGAGCGAACTCGACGACTTGGAAAGCTTCGACTTGCAAGCCGGCACGGGCCAAATCGTGCTCACTGCCGGAGGCGCGATCAATGATACGGACGCCCAAGTCGACGTTCAGGCAGCGAGTTGGTCAGTGCAGGCTGTCAGCGTTGGCACGCCTGTCAACGCGATTCAAACCAGCATCGACACGCTCACTGCCGACATTACCAGCGGCAGCTTGTATCTAACGCAAGTCAGCGGTGACCTGCACGTTGCCGAAGTCACCGCGCCAGGCGTTGCGGCAGTTGTTCAAATACTCGTACTGTCCGGGAGTATCGATCTCGGCACGATCGCCGCCAGCGACGCTCACAGTCTTGTTATTCTACAAACGCCCCAAGGGGCAATTCGCGATGACAACGGTAGCACACTCAATCTTGTTGCACACCGCGCCGAGTTGACGGCCGCACAAGGCATCGGCGGCGGCGACGCCTTGGAAACCCAATTGGCGGAACTGACGGCTACGGGCGGCAGTGGTGGCTTGTTCGTTCATAACAGCGGTAACTTGCTGGCTGGACCATTGAGCGCGACCAATGCGAATATCGAACTCACCAACGTTGGCGCGCTGGAAGTTCATGATGTCGTGCGGACCACGGGAGGCGGCGCGATCCTCCTCTCCACGACGAGCAACCTCTCCCTTCTGGCACCTATCGCCACGGACGCTGGCTCGATTTCGCTCATCGCTGCGAACAACCTAGCTGCGAGTGTTGGCAGCAACATCAGCACCAACAGCGGACCTATTCAACTATCGTCCGGCGGCACGCTGTCGTTCGATGCCAACATTTTGCTCGGCTCCGGCACGGTGACCTTTGTGATTACGGACGCCGCTAGTCAAATGCGCGGAGTGATTAGCGGATCGGGCGGCCTGGTCAAACAAGGCCCTGGCACACTCACCCTAACCGCGAGCAGCCTCAATACCTACACCGGCACAACCACTCTCGTCGCGGGCGTGTTGCGCGTCGATGGTGCGATTGGAATTGTCGCGCCCGCGTCGCGATTCACGCTTGCGGATGGCACCACGCTCACCGGCGGCGGCAGTATCAACGCGCCGATCTATTCCGCCGCGTCCAGTGCTGTTGTCTCGCCCAGCGGCAATCTCTTGCTCGGCGATGGCTCGACTGCCGGCTTCAATTTTGCGGGACAGCTCTTCGTTGGTCCGGGACAACTCATCACGTTGCGCGACGCCGATCTCGCGCAACTCGGCATTCTCACTTCCATCACCGGCGGCGGTAAGTTGTTGGCCGTTCATGGTGTCGAAGTCGGTACTGGAGAAACGCTCCTAGGCAGCGGCGCGGTCGGCGGCGATGTGCTGGTGTTGCCTGGTGGCATTGTCTCGCCTGGTGATAGCTCAGGTGTCCTCGCCACCGACGTCGGCGATTTGAATCTGCTCCAAAGCTCAACGCTGTTGTTGCAAGTGACCGGCGCGGTACCAGGCGCGCAATATGATCAACTCAATGTGCAAGGGTTGGTCTCAGTTGAAGGTTCCATCCTCGCCTTGCAAGGTGGTTTGTTCCGCCCTGGCGACGGCACTGTGTTCACTATTCTCGTCAATGATGGCGTCGATCCCGTTTCGGGACGCTTCCGCGATGCTGCGGGGCAAACACTCAACGAGGGGGCGTCGATTACGTTTGGCGGCATCGTCGCCTCGCTCAGTTATGTCGGCGGTATCGGCGGCAACGATATCACGCTGACGGTGCAAGATCGCATCCAGATCGTCGTCACGAATACCAATACCTCGACCGTGTCGGTCATTGGCTCCGGCAGAGCGCAAATCCAGGAGACGAACTTTCTGCTGGCGCGCTCGATCGCCGCCGCGCCCCCGATTGTCATCGAACCACCTCCGCCACCTGCCAACACGGTTCTGGCCGAGGAACGCGCCGCCCATCAGGAACTTCGCCAGACTGAACGGATTCGCGTCTTCTTCCGCATCGTCAACGGTGCCACCGACGAGGACGAACCGAAGCAATACGAACTCGATCCTAATGTCCTGCGCGACGTGCTCGGCTTCTTCAAACGATACAAGTTTCAAGACAATCACTATCGCCTTTACTTGCAAGAGCCTGGCAAGAAAGAACGATTGATACTGGATGTGCATATTGTTGACGGTCGCATTGTGCCACCCAATTTCCGTGAGACCGAGAATCCCAACGCCTCTGGTCCCAACACACCGGCGACCGAACCAATGCCTTCGCCGATGGAACAGATCAAGCCCAACGATGCCAACTCGATCGATCCCCAGGCGCCGGCGGCACGTACGCAACAGCAGCAGAGCGCGCAGCAGTCCGAAATGCTCCCTATCACCGCACTCGATCAACGATCGTTGACGCGAGTGGCACGCCTGGTGCGCAAGGCGCGCTAAGCCTACGCGGAAATGTAAGATGTCAACTTGCCAACATTGTCAAAAGTTACTCGCCGACGAGATCGCCTCCAGCGCGACGCATTGTCCGCATTGCGGGCAACCACTGCTCGTTGCGCAGACCCAATCCCCCAAGCCGATCACCATTGCGCAATTTCCCGATCGTACGATCGACTTCGGTTCTGGCGATAGCGGCCAGTTTTCGCCGCCAGCATCACCGGAAGCGGAACACGGCAATTCGAAAACGATCATCCACGATTCGACCATTCAAAGCGGTCAGGCGGAGGATGCCAAGCCGCGCACGGTGGCGAACTTTCCCAATCACACCATCGACTATTCCGTCGAGCCGCCACCAGCCGCTGCCGAACATCGAAATACCAACACGATCGACCACGATTCCACTTCGCTGAGCGGCAGTCACGGCGGGTTTTCCGTTGATCCCGCCTTGGAAGCCAAGCCCGGCACGGTTTCCGATCGACAGTATATGGCGACGATGGACAGCGCCGGCGAAGTCGAACTCCAAGGCCAGCTGAAGAATATTTGGGGCGACAAGGACGCCTCCGAGAGTCCCTATGTCACGATGCGGTCGAGTGCCAAAGTTGAAGACGAACCGCGCGAGAATTCCACGCTCGTGATTCGCGAGCGAGCGCTCCGTGGCAAAGAGAATCAGCACATTCCCTTCGCCGATTACGACCTGATCGAAGTCCTGGGCGAAGGTGGCATGGGTGTCGTCTATACGGCGCGACAATCGTCGGTCGATCGCGAAGTCGCGCTGAAGATGCTGCATCCGCAGATGCTGAAAAATCCCAATCAGCGTCGCAAGTTCCTTTCGGAAGCGGTCGTCACAGGCGAACTCGACCATCCCAACATCGTGCCGATCTATGATGTGGGCCAAAACTCCGAAGGCGCTCTCTTCTACTCAATGAAGAAGGTGCAAGGCACGCCTTGGTCGAAGTTGCTGCCGCAGAAATCGGTGATCGAGAATCTCGATGTGCTGCTGAAGGTCTGCGATGCGGTCGCTTTCGCGCATGCCCGCGGCGTGATCCATCGCGACTTAAAGCCTGAGAACATCATGCTCGGCGACTACGGCGAGGTGTTGGTTCTCGACTGGGGCCTGGCGGTCGCGACGCAAGGTCATCGTCCGACGCCTAATGTCGCTACCGACTTTGGTATCGCAGGGACGCCCGCGTACATGTCGCCGGAACTGGCGATGGGTTCGCAAGACTTGATCGGCGACGCGAGCGATTTGTATTTGCTGGGCGCAATCCTGTACGAAATCATCACCGGTCGGCCACCGCATCAAGGCAAGAATGCCATCGCGTGCATGATGGCGGCGTCGCGCAATGAGATTGTGCCGACGGAGAAACGGGGCGAGCTTGTCGATATCGCCCGTCGCGCCATGCGCACCAATCCGGCCGAACGCCATCCCAATGTCCGCGCGTTTCAACAAGCGATTCGCGATTATCAAGCCCATTCCGAAAGCATCTCGCTCTCCGAACGCGCTCAGCAAGATCTCAAAGCGGCCACCAGCAGCGACGATTACAAGCAATACGCGCGGGCCTTGCTGGCTTTTGAAGAAGCCTACGCCTTGTGGAATGGCAACCAAACGGCCTTCGCGGGCATTTCGCGCGCGAAGGTGCATTATGCCTATAGCGCGCATCGCAAACACGATTTTGATCTCGGCCTGTCGATTATCGACCACGACAATCCCGATCATGCCGAAGTGCGGCAGATGTTACTCGACGGCAAGCGCGATCGCGACGCCCACGAGAGCCGTTTGAAGAAGGCTCGTCGCGCCATGCTGGCGCTGGCCGCGAGCGTGTTCATCGCCATTTCCGTCGGTATCGTGCTGACCACCTTCATGAAGTTTGAAGCGGACAAGCAACGCGATCTTGCGAACCAGCAGAAGCAAGAGGCAGACAAGCAGCGCGACATCGCCAAACAACAAACACTTGAAGCCGAAAAGCAGGAAAAGTTGGCAGGCGAGCAACGCGATGAAGCCCAGCGACAGGAAACGCTTGCCAACACCGCGCGCCGTCAGGCGGAGTATGAAGCCTACGTTGCGCTCATCTCCATGGCTTCCGCTAAGATCGACGAGAACGCCTTTGGTCAGGCGGCTCAGGCGCTCGCCGCTTGTCAGGAGAATCTCCGCGGCTGGGAGTGGGGGCGCCTCAACCATGTGATTCAACAAGGAGCCGGCAAGCAGTTCGCGGTGCCAGCACGCGTGGAGTGCCTCGCAGCGAATTCTAATGGGACCAAATTGGCAGCGGGCTCACGCGATGGGTCGGTTCGTTTGTGGGAACTTGGGGGCGATGTCGCGGGACGTGTGATCTTTCAAGCGGCCGATCCGCAAGCCTGCGTTTACGCGCTCGCTTTTTCGCCGACCCATCCCAACTTGCTTGCGATTGGCACGAATGTTTCTAGCCAACCGCTGCAACTCTTGGATCTAGCCACGAATAAACTCACCCCGCTCGGCGGCGAACAAGGTCATGGCGGCGCGGTGGTGCAGGCGAACTTTTCACGCGACGGCCAACGATTGCTTACCGCCTCGCACGATCATACGGCCAAACTGTGGGACATTGCCCAAGGCGAGCCGATCGTGACCTACAAAGGGCATAGCTGGCTGGTGTGGTCGGCCATCTTCTCGCTCGATGCGGACGAGAAGTACGTCGCCACGGCGAGCGAAGATGGCACCGTGCGTCTCTGGGACACCAACTCTGGCAAGGAATGGTCTTCGCCAAAGGGAGAGCCCATTCCGTTTACTGGTCATCACGGACCTGTCTATTCGCTCGCGTTTTTGCCAGTGGACAAGACGCCCAACGATAAGACGGAGGCAGCCATTGAGTTACCGAACATTGGCTACCTCGCTTCCGCAGGCTACGACAAGCGGATCTTGATGTGGCAACCGCAGGAATTGCTGCCGTTTGATTACAAAAAACTACTCGCCGATGATGCCGTGCCGCAAACGCCGTTTGTCGAATTCGCGGGGCATACTGCAGCAGTCCGCCAAATCGCCTTTTCGCAGGATGGCGGCAAGCTGTTGAGCGCGTCGAACGATAATTCGCTGCGAGTGTGGTACGCGCGCGACGAAGATCTGGGCTATGCCATCGCGCGACGCGGCATGTTAGAGAAGGAATTGCGTGGTCACGATGGCCCGGTGCAAGCGGCGCTATTCTTGCCGCAACACGCCAATGAAATCGCCTCGGCTGGATTTGATCACACGGTGCGATTGTGGGACCTGGGCAAGTATCAAGAAGAACGCACTCTGCCAGCGCAAGCACTGCGCGGCCACGTCGATGCCGTCATGGCGGGACGCTTTTCGCGCGATGGCAAGGACGTCTACACCGCCAGTCGCGATCGCACGGCCAAGAAGTGGTCGCTCGCCAATAGCCGCGAGTTGTTGACCTACCACGAAGGGCATGCTTATCTCACCTCCAAGGCTATTTTCTATCCCGGTGGCGAACGCTTGTTGACGGCGGCTGTCGATGGCACGGTGCGCGTCTGGGATGTACGCACCGGCGCGGAACAATTCATGATCGCCGGCACCGGTTATCGCGCTACTGCCGCACTATCGCGCGATGGCAAATGGATCGTGACCGGCAGCGATAAGGAAGTCCTGATTGCCGATGGTGACGAGAGTCTCGCCGGACGCCGCGAAGGGGCCATTCTGTGGAATGCGACCACCGGCGAGCGCATCCGCGCTTTGCCTGGTCACAAAGTGCCGCTCACCGCGGTCGCTTTTTCCGACGACGGGGCCTTGATCTTCACGGGCGACGAAAATGGCGTGGGACAACTATGGGAAGCGGAGTCAGGCGAGCGATTGGCCAAGCTGGAATATCACTTAGGTCCGATCACGACGGCGCTTTTCACGCCCGATGGTCAGCGGTTGCTAACCGGCAGTGTCGATAAGTCGGTCTGTCCATGGGATCTCAGCGATCGCAAGCAGCCGCGGCCGCTGGCATCGCTCGTACTGAAGCATTCCGCCACCGTGAACGCGATGGCACTTTCGACTGATGGCCTCCAGTTGCTATGTGGTGACGATGCCGGTCACGCCACGCTCTGGGAACTGGCCACCGCCAAAACGTTGTGGCAAGTCGGTACCAAGAGCACTACAGACAACGGAAATCAAACTGGCAGCATCAATGCCGTCGCCATCTCGCCCAAGGTGGGTGACGCCGTGGCGCTCACAG
>JBGSHH010000586.1:0-2254 GCA_041752355.1 Pirellulaceae bacterium
GGTCTAGTTCGTGCTGCGCCGCCCTCGACAACAGGCCGGTGATTTCCTCGTTGATCTCGTTGCCAGCCAGATCGTAGGCGTTGATGCGAACCTGTTTGGGGCGCAATACGTTGCCGTACAACCCCGGCAAGCTGAGGCAACCTTCCTCCGCTTCAGTCATGCCTTTGGGCTGTGAAATGACCGGATTGATGAAAACCCGCTCCATTTCCTTTTTGGCGGGGTCCGCCTCGGTATTGATGACGAAAAAACGTAGCGGAATATTCACCTGATTGGCCGCCAAACCGACGCCGCGCGCGGCATACATCATCTCGAACATCTCGGCGACGATGTTCTTCAGCTCGCTATCGACCCGCTTGACCAGCTTCGATTTCCGCCGCAAGGTGGGATGGGGGTAGGGAATAATTTCCAAGGTCCAACTCCGTAAATTGATGGGAATCTTGGATTATAGGGGAAAAGCGCGCGGTCGGAAGTGCGAGTGTGCAAGTGGAGGAAAGTCGAAGATTGGAAGTTTTCCTTCGGCTTTGGTCTCTAGCCCTGTCTCCCACCCCCGTTTCGCGCCCCCGCCTAAGTTTCATTGACTCGCCTTCGCCATCGTCCTAGAATTGCCCTCGCAAGGCGTCGTAATTCATTATGTGACAAATGTTTGGGAAGTTTTTCATGCAGCCAGGGCCAGCCTCCAGCGCGGTAACCGCCTGCGCTGCAGACGGAGCCACTGCTGGCGATGCGCTCTATAAGCGGCAAGTGCCTGCTTGGATGCTGTCGTTTGGCCTGCATCTGGCGGGGCTGATCACGATCGCCATGATCGTTCCCCGCATTCCGCAAGGTGCGGCGCAAGAAGCCGTTCGTACCGGTGGGATTGTGCTCGTTTCGCGCGCCCCCGGTCCGCCGCAATACCTTTCCGAAGACGATGCAGGCGGGGATTTGACCGACATCGCTAGCAACGCCGCCGGCACGCCCACGCTCGGCGACGAGACTTCCCAAAGCAACGCGCCGGAAACTGCCAACGATTTGGCCGGCCTGCTCCCCAAGAGTAGCGACTCGCTGGCCGGTAGCACGTCGATTGGCAATGGCGGCGAGCAAGCCAATCGCTTCACGCAAGGTGCCGGACCTTCCAAAGGCCTGGGTCATAACTACGCCCAAACGGGTGTATTTGGTGTCAAAGGCGAAGGGACAAAGTTCGTCTATGTCTTCGATCGCTCTGGCAGCATGGATGGCTACTCCGGCCGCCCACTAGCCGCCGCCAAACGCGAACTGCTCGCCAGTTTGCAAGACTTGGGGCCGGTGCATCAATTCCAGATCATTTTTTACAACGAACGTCCCACCATTTTGAATCCCAGTCGCGGCGCACAAGCGCGGATGCTGTATGGCAACGAGTCGGATAAGAAGATCGCCCAGGATTTCGTCCGTGGCATCCTGGCCGATGGTGGCACGCGGCATGTCGAAGCGCTGGAGATGGCGCTGCGGATGAAACCGGATGTCATCTTCTTTTTGACCGATGCCGATGAACCGACACTTTCGCATGCGGAACTGGAACGGATCCGCAAACTCAACGATCGCGTCGGTTGCAGCATCAACGCCATCGAATTCGGAGGGGGACCACGACAAAGTCGGGAGAGCTTTCTGATGATCCTCGCGCGCGAGAACAGCGGACATCATGCGTATGTGGATCTGACAAAACTGCCAGCGAAGTGAACAGCCCGACGCGAAAAGTAAGAAACGGCAGGCGGGACGCCTACCCCACGAGGATGCCAATGCGAACAGGCGTGAGTGTAATGGCGATGTTGTTACTATGTCAGGCGATCGCCGGCGCGGAAGATCGCGTCGTCGTCAGCAATGGCAGCGGAAGCGCCGCGCGCCGCACCCTCACCGGCACCGTCGACGACTACAACGGCAAGGAACTCAAACTCAAGCTATCGACCGGCCAGGATATCGCCGTTCCCGCCGATCGCGTCCTGGAAGTGGCGACCGATTGGAACGCCGACCATCAACAGGCCAATGCACTCGCAGCCGAATATAAATACGAACCAGCAATCACCGCCTACATCCGCGCCAACAAAACCGAAACCCGGCTATGGGTGCGACGTCGGATTCTAGCCGATGTCGTGACCTGTTACGAAAGCCTGGGCCAGATCGATCGCGCTGGCGATACGTTCCTGCTACTCATGCGCGCCGATGAACATAGCCAATACTTCGAGCGCATTCCGCTAGCATGGCTCTCGGGGCTGACCGATGGCAAAATCGAACAACGGGCCAA
>JBGSHH010000587.1:0-2355 GCA_041752355.1 Pirellulaceae bacterium
ACACTGAAGTGTGTGACGCGGCGCGAGCGATTACCGAATCGTCTTCAAGCTGCGTGGGTGGACGGCGGGTTGTTTGGCCGCGGTATCCGACGAGGCGATGTCGCTTTAAGGCGGTTTTAAGCTGTCCAAACCACTTGCTGACTTTCGGCGTGCGCCTCAATGACGAAATGCCAATAGTTAGGGGTAATTGCAAGGCAGGCGGGACGCCTATCCCACGATGCGTTGCAGCACGATGGCGATGGCGGCGCCCAGGAGCATCGAGAGGGGAACGGCGATGGCGAGGGTCATGACCACGATCGAACTGGGGGAGTAATCGTTTTCGCTATCGATCGCGCGAATGCTGACGGTGGAGTCTTTCTTCTTGCGCTTCTTGGGAGGCTTCACCCGTTGCGTCTCTTGCGAACCGACCCCCATCGTTCCTTGCGAGATTTGGCTAGGGCTATCCATCTGGCTGCTATCGGATTCCTCATACTCGTCGGCGATGGTATCGTTCTCACCAGCCGTCGGTAGCGGCGCGGACATCCAAGGCGAGCGCGTCATCTGCGCTTGCACCATTCGCGCGTCGTGCGCCCAAGGTTCCAAGCGCGCGGCCACTTCCGCCGCGCTTTGAATGCGGGTCGCAGGATCCTTTTCCATCATATCAGCGATGACATCGACGAATTCTTCGCTGATTTCCTCGTTGAAGGTCCGCGGATGCAATGGCGTGCCTTCCAGATGACGCCGCGCTTTGCTGCCTGCCGTGCCGCCGGGAAAGGGCACCTTGCCTGTGATTGCGTAATACAATGTGCAACCGAGCGAATAAATATCGCTCACCGACGTCACATCGATCGGGCTGCGGATTTGTTCCGGTGCGAGATAGTCGGCGGTCCCCACGACCTTGCCTGCGCGCGGATCGCTGTCGGCTTCGTGCAAGAACCCGGCGAGTCCCAAATCGGAAAGCTTGGCGATGCCGTCAGGCGTGACTAGGATGTTGCCGGGCTTCACGTCGCGATGAATCAGGCCGCGCTCGTGCGCGTATTGCAGCGCTAGCGACGCCTGGCGAATGACGCTCGCCGCTTGCTGCATGCTGAGCGCCCCTTGCGAGCGGACGAGACGGCGCAGGTCGGTGCCGGGGACGTACTCGGTCACCAGATAATGCACCGCGCCATCGTGTCCCGCGTCGTTGGCGCGGACGAGATTGGGATGATCGAGTTGCGCTTGCGTGCGGATCTCGCGTGCGAAACTCGCGATGGCATCCGGGGTCGATTTGTTCTTGGGAAGCACTTTGACGGCGCACTCGCGTCCCATCATCTGATGCACCGCTTTATAGACTTGCCCCATGCCGCCGGAGCCGATCGAATCGGTGATGATGTAGGGACCGAGGTTGAACTTCGTCCGCCCGGAACCGATTTGTTCGGCCTGATAGGGCGTGAGCGCTTTTTGTTCGACGAGTTTGGCCGCGAGTTGCTTTTCGTCGAGCTCGGCGTTGGGAGGCTGGCCCAACTCGCGCATCGCTTTATCGACCTGTTGCGGCGTGACTAATCCGCTGAGAATCGCCAGATGCCGAAAGTTCGACCGTTGAATCGCGCTGGAGCTAGGTGAAGACACGTGAGCAAGTCATCCCGACAGAGTGTCCCGAAAAATGAGGCAGTATCGCCTACCTTTAGCGTAGCCCCGCGCTCCCCCGTGCGCCAAGCTTGCCACCAACTTTACCCGAAGGAATCGCTCCTTGGTTTCTCCCCCGCTTGGGTTTTTCTAAGAGTTTTCGGACGATTGCGCGTCCGGGATCTGGAACCGCCGCCAACTCGCTGGCAACGGCGCGGTAAACGACAAGGGTTCTTTCTTCACCGGATGGTCAAACATCAGCGAACGTGCATGCAACGCGATGCCAGCCTCAAAGGGCGTACGATCGCCATACTTGACGTCGCCCAGCAGTGGCCAACCGCGCTCCGCAAGTTGCACGCGAATCTGATGCTTCCGCCCTGTTTCCAGGCTGATTTCGAGCCACGTTCCGCCTTGGACGGTTCCGCGCGTGCGATAGGCCAGCACCGCTTCTTTGGCGTCGCGCGCATTGGGCCGCGCCACGACGACCTTGCGCTGCGTTTCATCCTTGGTCAACCAATGACGCAACTCGCCTGCCGCAGGTTCCGGCTGGCCGACGACCACGCCCCAGTAGATTTTCTCCACAGCGCGGGTGCGGAACTGTTCTGTCAGTCGCTCGGCCGCTTTCGAGGTCCGCGCCAGCACCAGCACGCCACTGACCACGGCATCCAGTCGGCTCACGACGCCCAAAAACACATTGCCGGGCTTGTTATACTTACGGCGCAGGTATTCCTTGGCCAACGTTACGACACTGGGTTCGTCTTCGGCGGCTCC
>JBGSHH010000588.1:0-14055 GCA_041752355.1 Pirellulaceae bacterium
GGCTGGAAGCCTACCCCACGTAAATGCCAGACTTATGCGGCGCGGCGCGAAGCTTCTGGCAGCAGCGCTTGCGCCTCGGGATAAGCAAACCCGCACTGCTCATCGTTCCAGCGACTGAGCGCCGTGGCGACCAAATGCCCCCCAAAGGCGACGGAGAGCTTGAGGGCGTGCTGGAAGCGATTGACTCGCCCGTACTGCGGCACGCAATCGAAATGGCACTCGGGATCGGGGTCGGTGTGATTGATGGTCGGTGGCGCGTAGCCATCGCGGAGGGCGAGCGCGGTGATTGCCAGTTCCACCGCGCCTGCGCCGCTGACGATATGCCCCAGCATCGACTTCGTCGCGCTCACGCACGTCTTATTCAGATCGGCACCAAACGCCTTGCGAATGCCGCGCATCTCGGTGAGATCGTTCTGCTGTGTGCCGGTGCCGTGCGCATTCACATAGCCGACATCACCTGGCGCGAGGCCGGCTTGCTCCAGTGTGAGTTCGATCAGCTTCGTGAGTGAATCGCTGTCGGCATCGAGACCCGTGACGTGATGCGCTTCCGCCAGCATCTTGCCCGGGGAGATCTCGGCGTAGATGCGTGCGCCGCGACGTAGCGCATGTCCCAGTCGCTCGACCACCATCACCGCCGCCCCTTCGCCCAGCACGAAGCCATTGCGTTGGCGATCGTAAGGCTTACAGGCGGTAGCGGGATCGTTGCTTTCGGCGAGCGCTCGCATTTGCTTAAAGCCGGCGACAAACAACGGATCGATGGCGTCGCCGCCACCCACCAGCGCGATATCGCATTGATTGTCACGAATGGCGCGCACGGCGGCGAGAATACTGATGAGCGAACTGGCGCAGGCGGTGGAATGACTCAAACGCGGGCCATGCAGCCTGTAGCGATTGCCGATCAGTGAGCACATGCTGTTGGGCAAGAACTGTTCCCACCACGGCGCTCGCTCGGGATCCTCCGCGTAATGGCCGTTGACAATGCCCACACCATGCGCGTCGCCCATGACGCCATTGATCGAGCATCCAAATCGCTCGCGATCGACCGTGTCCCAATCGATGAGGGCATCCTGCACCGCTTCGTCGGCGGCCCGCTCGGTGAGCGTGATCGCTTTAAGGCGTCCGGGGCGCGGCGAGGGAATATCGACGGTGGCGGCGCACAAGTCATCGACGGGGATATTGGTTTGGCGCTGTTGTCGCTTGATGCCGCTTTGGCCATGACGCACCGCCTTCCAAACCGCTTCGCGCGTGTCGCCCACGGAGGCAATCAGCCCCACGCCGGTAATCACGACAGGTTCGCTAAGGATGAAACGTGCGGACACAGTGAGCTTTTCCTGATTTCACGCGTTGCAAACGGACCATCAGCCAGTTGCGCAGCCGTCAGCGGCAATCGCATAACGGTGGAATACCCAATTCAGGCCAACAAGGCCAGAGGAATTTGCCCCGCGGATGCCAGATAGCGCGTGCGAAAACGGCCATGTGGGACGCGGAAAGTCGCAAACTTTGGGGATCGGGCGGAATTTTCGGGTGGGGTGTATTGAAATTCAATCAGCGATCGGTAAACTCATCACTCTAGTTGTGGGAAACAAGCCCATAGCACTCGCAAAACGGATTTGTTTATGGGAAAATGGACCCAATCAGCCGCAGTGACTGTCACTGCCTCGACTGGCCAGTACATTTTTCCATCCGCCGCAACGAGTAACCTTTATGTCGGCCGCTGGAACGCAAATGATCCTGGGCGAGTTCCAGCGAACGCTCGACGAACGCTACCGCTTATCACTACCTGCCGAAGTCGCGGAACCTCTCACCGCTGCTGGCAACGCTTGCATCCTGGCCAAGGAACGCCCCGGTTGTTTGAGTCTGTGGAATGCCGCCACCTGGCAAGGAAAGCTCGACGCTGGCATGAGGCTGGTCGAGAGCAAAATGCAGGCGGGACGGCTGGAAGGAAAATTGGAAGAAGTGCAGTTACTGGGTCGGTTGCTATCGACGCGTCATAAGCCGGTGGAACTGGCGGGACGAGGACGATTGCTACTGCCTGAAGGATTTCGCGAGTTTCTCGGCGTCGAGCCGGGAGGAGAGGTGATGGTCGTCGGTGCCGCGATATGCGTCGAGATATGGCGCGGCGACGCCTGGATCAAACATTTGGAAGAACGGATGCCTGAGTTCCGCAAGCTGTTCGATCAATTGTCGGGTTGAGTATCCGACTAACAATACAAAAGAAGAAACGTCACACCCGGTCTGAAGCAAACAAACAAAATCGTTCCCAGCCTCTGTCGCATGTTGGAATGCAAGTCACCAGGGATTGGGCTCGTAGGCATGGATGCCTTTGTTTGCTTCAGCCGGGCGTGGCATTTTTTGGGCCTGTAAGCAATGATCGAAATTGCCTACGACTTCTGTGCCTTCACATACGCCAACCTCAGCTCAAAAAGCATGCTCTCCAGCATGTTCTTCTCCATCTCGCTGAGATTACCTTGCGTTTTGGCCTGCAAGACTTCCAGCGAATCGACGAAGTGCTTGGCTAGCGGCAAGTTGACGGTCGCTGGTTGACCAGCATTACCCGGCAACTGGCCGAGCGCCGCCATGGCTTGCGTGGCGAGCAAGCTGACCAGGGAAGGAAACGAGGCGGGCGGGATTTTATCTGGCTCGGTCATAGTCGATGGTTTTAAGTGGGTTCCACTTCTTTCGTCCGCTCGCCCCGCGATTGATGGCGCTCGATCGCTGCGCCGATGAAGCCAGCGAACAGCGGATGAGCCTTGGTGGGCTTCGATTTGAATTCGGGATGATACTGCACGGCCAGAAACCACGGATGATCGGCAATCTCGATGATTTCCACCAACGAATCGTCTGGACTCGTGCCTGTAAACGTCATCCCATGGGCGATGAATTGCCGGCGATAGCTGTTATTGAACTCGTAGCGATGGCGATGGCGTTCCTCGACTGTCTCGCGATCGTAAGCATCGTGGGCATGCGATTCCGCTACCAACTTGGCGACTTGCTTGCCGAGACGCATCGTGCCCCCCTTGTCGGTAATGTTCTTTTGATCGTCGAGTAGGCAGATCACCGGGTGGGGCGTGTTCTTGTTGAATTCCGTGGAATGGGCGTGTTCAAGTTCCACGACGTGCCGACCAAACTCAATCGCCGCGCATTGCATTCCCAAACAAATGCCAAAAAACGGAATCTTTCGCTCGCGCGCGTAACGAATCGCTTCCACTTTTCCCTCGATACCGCGCTCGCCAAATCCGCCGGGAACCAAAATCCCATCGTAGCCCGCTAGCAACCGTTCTGGCCCTTCGCGTTCGATCTCCTCGCTTTGAATCCGGCCAATGCGCACTTGGGCGCGATGATGTATGCCCGCATGATCGAGCGATTCATAGATCGACTTATACGCGTCGCGATGTTCCGCATACTTGCCCACCACCGCGATGCTAATTTCATGTTCCGGATTGCGCAGGCGATGCATTAAATCATGCCAGGGGGCCAGATTGAGCTTTTGCGCTGGCAAGCTTAAGTGCTTCACGATCAGTTCATCGAGGCCATTATCGACGAGACTGAACGGCACTTCGTAAATCGAGAAATCTTTATCCTTTTCCTCAATGACCGCTTCGATATTGACATTACAAAACAAGGCGATCTTGCTGCGATCGTCATAGCTCATGCCGCGCTCGGTGCGACAGATGAGAATGTCCGGCTGAATACCGATTTGGCGCAGCAGGCCCACGGAGTGCTGCGTCGGCTTGGTTTTGATCTCGGCCGCCGCTTTCAAATAAGGGACCAAGGTGAGGTGGATGTACACGCAGTTCGATTTGCCGACATCGAGCGAGAATTGGCGAATCGCTTCCATGAAAGGCTGACTCTCGATATCGCCCACCGTGCCGCCTATTTCGGTAATCACAACATCGCAATCGTCGTCGGCGAGTTTCTTAATGCACGACTTGATTTCGTTGGTGATATGCGGAATCACTTGCACCGTCTTCCCGAGAAACTCACCACGGCGTTCTTTCTCGATCACCGAGAGGTAAATCTGCCCGGTGGTGTAATTAGAATCGCGCGTCAGAGGGCTATTCGTGAAGCGTTCGTAGTGCCCCAGATCGAGATCGGTCTCGCTGCCGTCATCCAGCACGTAGACTTCACCATGCTGGTAGGGGCTCATCGTGCCGGGATCGACATTGATGTACGGATCGAGCTTTTGCATCCGCACGCGCAGCCCGCGCTGTTCGAGCAACATGCCGATCGAGGCGCTGGTCAGTCCCTTGCCGAGCGAACTCACCACGCCACCGGTAACGAAAATGTGTTTGGTCATTTGTCCTTGCTCTAGTGCGAGCGATCCTTTCCACCAATTCAATCTGAGAATTCAAAGTCACGATCTTCCAATAATCTCAGCAAACTACGACTTCCATGCACGACTGCGACAATTTTGCAAGCGTCTTCTTCGATGGAGTAGCTATACAAAACGCGATAGCCTCCTGAAAGGATTTCTCGCAAGGGTGTTTCTGGTACGTCGAAAACGAAATGCCCGCTTTGTGGAAAAATACGAAGTCTCGCTACCGATTTAAATAGAGTCTCCGTTAGCTTTACGGCATTGGCAGGCGATGATTCGGCCACGTAATCGCCAATGCGTTCTATGTCGCTTAGGGCATTGTTTGTCCAGTAGATGCGCGCCATTTGTCCAACCTTGACTTAATTCTGTTCTCTGCTTCTTCATGAGAAACCATGTTTCCGTTGTCGATATCATCTAATCCGCGTGCAATGCGATCGCGCACGTATAATTGGTACATCACGTCTTCGACGGAGCAGTCATCTGGAAGCATCGATAATACTTCCATCACTTGTTGTTTTGCTGGCACCATAATTTCTCTCCTTTCTACGGCTAATTCTACTCGTTGCGCCACCGCTTCACAAACGCGGCGTAGTCGGCGGGGGTGTCGATGCCGATGGTTGGTTCGTCGATGACGCCCACTTGAATCGCGTAGCCATGGTGCAGTACGCGCAATTGTTCCAGGCTCTCAACCTGCTCTAGTTGGCACTGGGGCAATTCGGCAATGCGCAGCAAAAAATCGCGGCGATAAGCGTAGAGACCAATATGCTGATGGAAGGTGGCCGGTTCGCTGGTGAGTAAGGTGTCATCCCAGGTGCGCGCGTGTGGGATCGGGCTGCGGCTAAAATAGAGTGCGCGACCGGCGGCGTCGAACACGACCTTCACGCAGGCGGGATCGTTGAGTTTTTCCCGCGTCCCAATGGGTGTGGCGAGCGTGGACATGACGGCCTGAGGATCGCGCTCGAGCAGTTCCACGGCGAGATCGATCGCCGCGGCGGAAATTTCGGGTTCATCTCCCTGCACATTAACAAACACATCCACATCCGGCATCTGTCGCGCGACTTCGGCCACGCGGTCGGTGCCGCTGGCACAAGTGGGGCTGGTCAGCACCACCTGACCGCCAAAGGCGTGTACCGCCGCCGCGATTTCTTCGTGATCGGCCGCAATCAACACACCTGACGGCAAACGCGCCTTGAGGGCGGACTGATAGGTGTGCTGCAAGAGCGGCTGTCCTGTTTCGGCAAGGAGCAGTTTTCGCGGCAGCCGCGTCGAGGCAAGTCGAGCCGGAATCACGATGAAACTTCGCAATCGATTTCCGCCTGACATTGCTAGCACCTCCCTGTCCTCCGATCATATCGAGGCAGGTCGAAGTTGCGTAGGGCGGATGACTTCGTCGCGTAGGCTTCCCGCCTGCGGATCCCTGGCCTGAAGAAGACAGAGAACACGGCAGGCTAGAAACCTACCCCGCATTTTCCTGTTGGAGCAACCCTAACCTAAGGCGTATCCTACCTTTATAGATGGACGAGGCGGCCGTGATGATGGTTCTCAAACGGCAAACGCGAAAGAGGTATAAGTATGTGTGGTATCGTGGGTTACGTTGGAAAATCGGACGCTACGGAGTTCCTCCTGCAGGGACTTCGCCGGTTGGAATATCGCGGTTATGACAGCGCCGGCATTGCGACCATCAATTCCCAAGGCGAATTCGATCTGGCCAAAAGTGTCGGTCGTATCGATTTGCTGGCGGAAGAACTCCTTCGCCACCCCGCGCAAGGACAAATCGGCATCGGCCATACGCGTTGGGCCACGCACGGACCACCCACGAAAACAAACGCCCATCCTCATTTGGGTGGGAACGGTCGGATCGCCATCGTTCACAACGGGGTAATCGAGAACTATCAAGCTCTCAAAGATCGCCTCATTTCGCAGGGCTATGTATTTCAATCCGCCACGGACAGCGAAGTCATTGCGCATCTGATCGATTACTGCTGGCAAGAACTGGAACAAGAAGATCCGCAGCCAATTACGACGCGCGAGCGGTTGCAAGTCGTCGTGGAATTAGCACTGGCGCAATTGCGCGGCACGTATGGCCTGGTGGTACTATTTCGCGATCATCCGGATTTAATGATCGCGGCACGACTGGGCAGCCCGCTTGTGATCGGTGTCGGTCCCGGCGTGCATTACATCGCCAGCGATGCCTCGCCACTGGCCGGCCGCACGGACAAGATCGTTTATCTCGCCGACCATCAACTCGCGCTCATCACCGCCGATACGTTGCATGTCTCGCATCGCGAAGCGGGGCAGGTTACGCATCTCGTGGAAAACCTCGAGATGGATGCCGCCGAAGTAGGACTCAACGGCTTTCCCCACTACATGCTCAAGGAGATTTTCGAGCAGCCCCAATCGATCGCGGATACCATGCGCGGTCGCTTGTGCGACGAAGACGCGACGAGTGTGTTCGGTGGATTGAATATGACGCCGCAACAACTGCGCGACATCAATCGCGTCGTACTGACCGCCTGCGGCACAAGTTGGCATGCGGCCTTGGTCGGCGAATACTTGATCGAGGAATTTGCGCGGATACCTGTGGAAGTGGAATACGCCAGTGAGCTGCGGTATCGCAACCCGCCTGTGGAACAAGGGACGCTCTTGTTCGCGATCACGCAAAGTGGCGAAACTGCTGACACGCTCGCCGCGCTGCGCGAGATGAAACGCAAAGGGCATCCGACTTTGGCGATTTGCAATGTCGTCGGTAGCACCATCGCGCAAGAAGCAACCGGCGGCATCTATTTGCATGCCGGACCGGAGATCGGCGTCGCCTCGACCAAAGCGTACACGTCGCAAGTCATCACACTGGCGATGCTCGCTTTGCACTTGGGCCGCTTGCGGCATCTCAGCTACGATGCCGGCCGACGGATCATCGCCGCGATGCGCGATTTGCCCTCCAAAGTAGAGCAAACGCTGGCCGTCAATGACCTGGTGCGTCGCATCGCCGAGAAGTACAGCTACGCTACGAATGTGCTCTATCTCGGTCGTCAATACAATTTCCCCACGGCGCTGGAAGGGGCGCTCAAGCTGAAGGAAATCAGCTACATCCACGCCGAAGGCTATCCGGCTGCGGAAATGAAACATGGCCCGATTGCGCTAGTGGATGAGAAGACGCCGAGTGTCTTCATCATGCCGCAAGGCTTTGTCTATGAGAAAGTGATGTCGAACCTGGAAGAGATCAAGGCTCGCGGCGGGCCGGTGATCGCGATCGCCGAGCAAGGTGATGAGCGTGTCGAGCGCTTGGCCGACGATGTGATCTATGTTCCGCGCGTGGAAGACTTCCTGCAACCCATCATCAGCATTGTGCCGTTGCAATTGCTGGCCTATCACACGGCCTTGTTGCGTGGTTGTGATGTCGATAAGCCGCGGAATCTGGCGAAGAGCGTGACGGTGGAGTGAGTATCACGTGCGCGACTCCCGATAGCTTACAACATCTGCACGGGAAGACTCGTGAACTGCCGCAACTGCTTGTCATTGGTTACGAATTTGCTGCAACGATATTGCATGGCAGCGGCCAGGTGGAGCGCATCCAATGGCTTGAAGGCGTGAATTGCGCGAATACTTGCCGCTTGCTCACAGATCAGTGCGTCAATTGAGCCCACGACCACGTCGGCGGAATGAAAGAAATCGTCAAACTTCTTCTTGAGCGCCATGTCACCGAGCCGCAAGGGATGGACCAGGCATTCCATCCGAATCAGGTCGCTGACGCAGAGGAGTTCCCCATTGGTAACCGACAGTCGTACAATGGGCTCAATTCTGTCGAACCAAAGGGGCGTATGTTCCACTAAGTAGACAACACAGGCTGCGTCCAGAAACAACATCCTTGCTACTCCTCACCGGCATTTTTGCGACTTTCCCTGGATGCTTGCTGAATGGCCTCGATTTCCAAAAAGCTCGCCTCAAAATCATCGCTGAAGTCCTTCAGATCTGCGTCGATCTGTTCTTTGGTTCGCGGCGGAATGGGCGACATTTTGGCTACTTCGGCAAACTCCGCCATGAGTTCCAACAGTCCGCGTCCACCACCAGGACGCCGGTCCAGCGCTTCAACGGTCACGCGTACTTTGCCTGGGGACAATGTTAGCTTGCTAGAGAGTTCCAACGTCCCATCGGGACGTATCCAGCCTTCCACGGTGTTTTGTGTCAACATGAAGTTTGCTCCCATATGGTCAAAGGATGATTGTATTGTAATCTTCCCACATGACCGGGCCAACCAAGCCGCCAAGATGCGTAAAGAAGTTCGCGACGAGCCCACCTAACCATGAAATCTATAGTTTCCCTGCCCACTGAAATCGAACTCCGCGATCAATGGCCGGAGAGTCGTCGCTACGTGCTGCCGGCGCGCAAACTCGGCTATGGCAGATGGATCGGCGGAGTATTGCTGGTGGTGGGACTGGCAATCTGCGTTTCCTTCTTGTTCATGGTCTATGCGATGGTCGTTGGCTGGCGACAGTTTGCGAATCCTTGCACCATGTTCATCGCCTTTATTCTGGGGCCAGCCACGTGGGGCGGATTTGCGCCGTTGTGGTGGGGACTGAACTGCCTGCTGGGGCATCGCGAACTGGTGATTCGCGATGGTTACCTGCGCACCGTCGAGCGCGTGGGGCCCTGGTGGCGCAGTAGACGCTGGAAGATCGAGAGCATTCGCTCGTTGGAAATCAAACGCATTTCGCCAACGAAGCCGCCGCCGATCGATTTGCTTGGCGAATTCAACGCGCTCGTATTGCATACACGCGAAGGCAAGCAAGGAATGCTCGCCTGGGGATATCCGGTGGCAATGCTCAACGCTTTCGCGCTGGTACTGGCCCAACGCCTCCACGAACTTGGAGAGGATTTGCATCGCCAATCTGGCCAAGAGACCGAGTTTGAACGCATTCAGGTGCGACTCAACAAAGATGAAGAGAAGTGGGCGAAAGAAGAGGCGATCAAGCGCGGACAATTACCAGTCGCAAAGGCCCCAAGCCGCGATTCCATGGCGGACGACGAACTTGCCGACGAGGACGCTGATACGGACGAGCGAGCGGAAAGCTATGCCGACCTGCCCCCTGTGAAGCCGAGCGATAGTTTGATCGAAATCGACGAACTCGGTGAACGAGAAATTACCATTCGCATTCCACCGCTAGGAATCTGGAAAGGGTCCGCGGGGCTATTCGTGTTCAGCCTCATCTGGTGCGGCTTCATGGTGGTCTTTGATGGCGTTGCCTTGAGTTCGATGTTGCCGAATATTTTTCAGCACAAAGATGCCTGGGTGTTCATTGGATTCTCCGCGCTCTTTTGGCTCGTCGGTTTGGGTATGCTGCTGGCTGCGATCAACATGGGCCGCAGAAAGGCCGCGCTAGCGGTCGTCGGAGGGCAATTGATGGCGATTCAGACGGGCTTATTTGGCAGCAAAAAGCGGGAGTGGCTGTGCAGCGAGGTGGAAACCATCGCGCTGGGGCCAAGCGGCATGGAAGTGAATGACGTGCCCGTGCTGCAACTGCAAATCGCGAGTAACGACAACGTCGTCTTCGGTATGTTGACGGGTCGCTCCGAGGACGAACTTGAGTGGCTAGCGTGGATGCTGCGTCGCGCGGTGTTCCCGACTAGCGACGAAACGAGCGAAAATGGTGAACACTCCGACGAAACCGCACCTTAAGGTCGCATTCATCGCCAGACTGTTCTACAACTAAGATCACATTGTCTCATCTACTACAGCCGGCGATGCAAGTCTGACTATCGGTTCTCGACATGACTCGACTGTTTGTCAAACAGCTGTTAATCGCCATTTTACCAGTTCTGCTGTTGGCTGCGCTATCGACGCTGTGGATCGCGAGCATCTCCGAACGCAACTTGCTCAGTCTATTGCAAGACGAAATCAAGTCGGAAAGCGAATTGCATGCCGCAGGTGTTAAGGCGTATATCGATGAGCGCGTCACGGAACTTCGCACCATGGCCGCGACCCCCGTCATTCGCAGTCAGAATCGGGAAGCTGTGGTGCAGTATCTGGCGGCTGAACGCGCGCGGATGCAAAGGTATTTGGAAGGTCTGTACCATACTGACTTGGAAGGAGGTGTCACCTCGGATGGCGGTAAGCAATTCTCGATTCGCGATCGCAGCTATTTTCCCCGACTCCAGCAAGGCGCGACGATCGTCACGCGACTGGAAAGCAGTCGCGACACGCAACATGAAATCTTGCTGATTCTGGTTCCAATTTACAATGCGGACAACAAGCACATCGGCGCGCTGGGGAGCGCCGTGCCAATTTCGACCTTGGTGCAACGGGTCGAGAGAATTCTTCCCCCTGAAACCGGCTTCGCAGCGCTGATTGACGATGATCATACGATCCTGACCAAGCAGACGCCGAGTACTCCCGAGCAACGTGAAGACCTGACGCGTTGGCTGCAACATGCCAGCGATGGCAATACGGAAGTGGTGCTTGGCGAAACGGATTTCGTCACCTATTTGCGATCCGTTCCCAACACCAAATTCAAGTTTGTGCTGGCCAAAAAGCGTAGCCTCGTTACGGAACGCGTGGTCGCCATGCGTCGCATGAATCTTCTGATCTCGTGCGCGGCGCTGTTGGTTGCTTTTGGCATCGCGTTCGTTTCCACGCGCCAATTGCTCAAGCCGCTGGGCGAACTGCTAGCGATCTGCAAACGCTTGGGCACAGGCGATCTGAAAGCGCGGGCGACGAATCTCCCCCACGATGAGATCGGCGAACTTGGCGCGGCCTTCAATCGTGCGGCGGACCAACTAGCCGAACGTGAAGCAGCGGCGCAGGCCGCCACGATCGAGTTACGCGCTAGCGAGGGGCGGTTCCGCGCCTTGGTGGATGGCATTGGAGAAGCCATTTTTGTGCACGATCGATCAGGCAGCATACTCGATGTGAACTCCGTCGCTTGCGCGCGGCTAGGTTACGCACGCGACGAATTGCTTAGACTCTCCGTACAAGACATCAATCCGGATGTCTCGTTGGAACTGATTCAAGACATTTGGCAAGGACTGCACCAAGGTGTAAGTTCTTATCGACGCGAAGGAAGGCATCGGCGCAAGGATGGCACTGAATTCCCTGTGGAAGTGAATCTCGTGCCGTTGCATGAAAGCGGCGGTATGCGCGTGCTGGCATCGGTGCGCGATATTTCCGAGCGCAAGCAGGGCGAGGAAAAGATGGCGAAGTTCTTCCGCTTGTCGGAAGACATGATGTGCATCGCCGACACCCAAGGCAACTTCGTCAAACTCAGTCCCGCCTTTGAACAAGTCCTCGGTTGGCCGCTGGAAGAGCTCGTCGGTCAACCCTATTTATTATTTGTTCACCCGGACGATCGCGAGCATACACTTGCTGAAGCGGAGCGCGTAATCAATGGCGAAGGAGCCGTCAATTTTGAGAATCGCTATCGCTGCCAGGACGGCTCGTATCGCTGGCTCCAGTGGCGCCCCTTCAAGGAAGTGGATGAAGGGATCATCTACGCCATCGCGCGCGACGTTACCGATAGCCATCGCCTGGTGCGACTCATGGCGGAAACAAGCGCCGCAGCGCACATCGGCGGTTGGGAATTAGATTTTATCACAGGCGAACTCTTTTGGACGCCGGAGACCTATTACCTGCACGACACCTCGCCTGAAGAGTACACGCCCAGCATTGATACAGCCATCGGCTTCTATGCGCCCGCTAGCCAGCCACTTATTCGCGCCGCCATAGAAAAGGCGCAAGTCGACGGTTCCGCTTGGAGCTTGGAACTGGAGTTGATCACCGCCAAAGGGCGACCTATTTGGGCGCATGCTTTAGGGCGAGTGGAGATCGACAATGGCCGCGCGATGCGCGCCTTTGGATCGTTCCAGGACATCACCGCGCGGCGGCAAGGCGAGGACGAACGCCGCGAAATCGACGCTCAACTCCGTGAAATGCAGCGCGTGGAAAGCATCGGCATTTTGGCCGGTGGCATCGCCCACGATTTTAATAACCTGCTCACCGGCATTCTCGGCTTTACTCGTTTGGCGATCTCCGAGTCGCAAACCACGCCGATTGTCTTAAGTCATTTGCAGCAGATTGAGCAATGTTCGATGCGCGCTGCCGATCTTTGCAAGCAATTGCTCGCCTATGCTGGCAAAGGGAAGTTCGTCATCGAAACTATCTCGCTTTCCGAATTGGTTCGCGATACCGCGACGTTAGTCGAATCGATTCTCGATAGCCATGCGAAGCTCATTCTCGAACTCGATCCCCAAGTGCCACTTATCGAAGGCGATGCCACGCAGATCCGTCAGGTGGTAATGAATCTCACCACCAACGCTTATGACGCGCTCAACGGCAAGGCTGGCGAAGTGCGCGTCCAAACGGGACTGCGCGAGATCGACGAGGCCTGGCTGCAAGCGGCGATTGTGCGCGGTGATGTATCGCCGGGGAAGATGGTGTTTGTCGAAGTGTCCGACACAGGCTGCGGCATGGATGCGGAGACACTCGCGCGCATTTTCGATCCGTTTTTTACGACGAAGTTTGCCGGCCGAGGACTAGGCCTGGCAGCGGCACTCGGCATCGTACGCAGCCATCATGGCGCGATCCGCGTCATCTCCGCGCCGGGACAAGGTTCGACCTTTGCCGTGGTGTTTCCACCATGCGAAGAAGTCGCTAACGATCCCCCCACAGCAACACCTGGATTACCGACTACCGCTGCGGTCAATGGTGATGTCGACGCGCTCTTCGCGGGCGGGCAATTGGGGGACGTGTTGATTGTCGATGATGAAGCTTCCGTTCGTTCGCTCGCCGCCACGGCGCTGGAACGTGGTGGCTATCGATGTTGGCTCGCGGAGAACGGCCCCCAGGGATTGGAACTGTATCAAACGCATCGCGCTACCATTGTCGCCGTGCTCATCGACATGACCATGCCTGGCATGACCGGGCTGGAAGTCGCCAAAGTGATCCACACCCAGGCGAAGCGTTTGCCGCTGCTCTTAATGAGCGGCTACACCGATGTCAAACTCGATTCCAAAGCCGATTCGCCTGTGCATTCGGACTTTGTGCAAAAGCCGTTTAAGCTGGGAGATTTGCTCAACGCCGTCCACAGCGCCGTGCAAGGTACCATGCCTACCGATGCCAAATCCAAAGAAGGCACGTAATGGGACAACGACATAAACTGGTTTGTTGGACGATCGTGACGCTGTTGTGGACGACGCTCGCGCACGCCGAACCGGCGCGCTCCTTTGCGTTGCGCATCGTTGATGAAGCCACGGGACGCGGAGTGCCGTTAGTGGAACTGACCGCCGTCGATCAGCAGCAATGGATCACCGATAGCCAAGGCTATGCGGCGATCGATGATCCGGCGTACTTCGACCAGAAGACATTCTTCAACATCCGCAGCCACGGTTACGAATTCCCCGCCGATGGCTTTGGCATTCGCGGTAAAGCGATTGATGTTATCGCCGGTGGCGAGGCGACAATCAAATTGAAACGAATCAACATCGCAGAGCGTTTGTATCGCACCACCGGCGTAGGCATCTATGCTGAAAGCGTCAAGCTGGGAAGGGAAGTCCCGCTCGCAAAGCCGCTGCTCAACGCTCAAGTCGCCGGCAGCGATAGCATACTCGCAGCGGTCTATCGCGACCGGCTGTTTTGGTTCTGGGGCGATACCAATCGCGTCAGTTATCCGCTGGGAAACTTTCACACCACCGGCGCAACTTCTCCGCTGCCGAGCAAGCAAAGCCTGAGTCCAGATCAAGGCCTCAACTAC
>JBGSHH010000589.1:0-6703 GCA_041752355.1 Pirellulaceae bacterium
GTAAGACTCGGCGCGCCGAGTATCAATCGGCCGTCGTTGGTGTAGTTATCGTCGGCACGAAGTTTCGTGAGTTGTTCGCCGAGCGTGACGCGGGCTTCTTCGCGCGGGCCGCATCCGACGACTGCGGAGGTGATCAGGGTCAGCAACACGCCCACGCGCGCGATCATTTGGCCTTCTCAACGACGAAATCGAACTTGTCGCCGCTCTTCTGCACGTTGGCGGTGAGCGTGGTGGTGGCTGGCTTTGTGAATGCTTCGGCGACTAACTCCTTGCGTGGCGGCGCGTATTTGTCGAAGACGGAGAGCGTGACCTTGTACTCGCCAGGAAAGGCACCGTCGCCAGGCATCATGGTGGTGAGGACAAACGAGCCATCCGGCTTGATATCACCGGAGGCCGCTTTGGCCTTGGGACCAGGCGTGGCGGGCTCAAAGCGAATTACTGCGATTTCGCCAGCGGGAATGGTGCCATCCGCATATTTGACGGTGCCGGAAACTTTCACCGTGCCGCTATCGCCGCCGCCACAACCGCTCAGCACGGACAAGGCGATGAGCAAACTACCTAACATCAAATAACGAGAAATCATGCTGTGCGCCAAAGGAGCTTTCCTTGAATCAAAGTCGAATCGCAAAAGGGAGACCAACCAACAGCTTACCTAAACACGTCACTGGTGGAGAATGGTGTGCGATCACTGCTGGCGATAATCCGATCCCACAGCGCAGGCACCGTACCAAATTCACCGCTGGTGGCGATCGAATCGGAGATGAAATGGACGCTGCCATCACAGAATGCCGAATAGACGCCGCCGGTGTGAGTGCTGCGCATTGTCGATTGCCACGACGTACTGCCGCAACCATCCCAACACGTCATGCGTTCTTGCAGCATTTTTGGCGCGCCGATCGTTTGGTGCAGCGTCGAGCAACCTTCGAGATCGTCCGATCGTTCGTTGGCCGGATTGGGGCCGTTGGCGTCGCCACTGAAACCGTGCCAGAACAACGCACTGGAACCGGCGGTTCCCAACGCCCAGCAACCGCGACGATCCTTGTCGGAAAGTCCCGCGCGAATTTCACCGAGCATTACCGTGTTGCTGGTGCCATCTTTGATCTCGCCGATGGTGACGGCGATGTTGAAGCCCATCACACCGCGGCGATCGAGATCGTTCCAAGGAACACTGGAATTGAGCGTGCCATTCACACCATTGGCCGCGTAGTTACCGCGCGCCCAATTATCTCCTTCGCCCGAAGACGATCCAGAGAACTTGGTTTTCGTATTTCCGTCGCTAGGGCACTTCATGAACGACAATTCCACGCCGCGAAACGGGCGGTTGACCGAATGCGAAATCGTCTGTTTGAAGTCGAAGGAGTTGTACAACGTTTGTTGTTCGCAGTACGGCAGGATCATGATGACCCAATTGGGTCGCAAGTTGTCGCTGCTCTCCGGTGCATCACCTGCGTTGAACTGAATCGATGGCGGAAACGAAAGGAGGGCGTTCTCGTAGTTCAGCACCGACAACGACAATTGCTTGAGATGATTCTGACACTGCAGGCGACGAGCTGCTTCGCGTGCCGATTGCACCGCCGGCAGGAGCAGAGCCACCAGTACGCCGATAATGGCAATCACCACTAACAGTTCGACCAACGTAAAGCCGGATCGATTTTCGCGCCCACTACTCATACATCACCTAATAAAGATAAGAACTTCCGCACCGTGACCAGCGGCAGACGACCGCCTGACAGACGCCAGCACGATTCCGGGCAATGCAAAATGGAAAAATGACGAGACTGTACCCTTAGCGAGGTGCAGCGGACCTTATGATAAACGTTTTCTTTGGAAAAAGGAAGATTGTGGCATTTGCCGACGGCCCGTTTTTTCGCGATTTAGAACGCTTCCGCAGGCCCAGCAGTTTGAATTCGGACCGTTTAGGTGCCCCACTACTCGCCAAGGGCTACCCAGACTCCGCCAGGACGGTAACAATTTAACTCCACTCCCTAATCCTTTCCCTGGTCATGCAATGCCTTCCCGTCCCCGCCGGATCACGATTCTCGATTTCGCCGCCTTGAAGCAGGCTGGCAAGAAAATCACGGTTCTGACCGCCTACGACCACCCCATGGCCGCGCTGATTGACGCCGCAGGTGTGGAAGCGATCCTGGTCGGTGATAGCATGTCGATGGTCGTCCAAGGCCACGAAACTACCCTGCCGGTCACCCTCGACGAGATGATTTATCACGCCGAAATGGTCGGCCGCGCTGTGGAGCGGGCGCTCGTGATCGTCGATATGCCGTTTCCCACGAATCACTTAGGCGTGCACAAGGCGATCGAAAACGCCGGGCGGATTCTCAAAGAAACGCGCTGTCAGGCGGTAAAACTCGAAGGGGGTGTCGAACAAGCGGGCGTGATTGCTGGACTAGTGCAAGCAGGCATTCCCGTCATGGCGCATGTCGGACTACGACCGCAAAGCGTGCATCAAATGGGTGGCTATAAGGTGCAACGGGATGAAGAACGACTGCTGGCCGACGCCCGTTCCGCCGAAAAAGCGGGCGCTTTTGGGATCGTGCTGGAGTGCATTCCTGAATCGATCGCTGCCAAAATCACCGCGGAACTAGCTATTCCCACCATCGGCATCGGGGCTGGACTCGCTTGCGATGGCCAAGTGCTCGTGACAAACGACCTGCTCGGCCTCACAAGCGGCTACGTGCCCCGTTTCGTGAAGAAGTACGCCGATTTGCAGGGTATTGTTTCCCAGGCAGTGACGCAATTTCGGGACGACGTTCGCGGCGGCGAATTCCCCGGTCCGGACCAAAAGTTCAAATAGTCGAACTTTTCAGCAACGGGGAGTGTCACACACCATTCAAAAGCGATACTGAGCCTCCTTCCCGTAGGATGGATTTCCAAATCCGTCCCCGTTAGGTTCCACGGTACTTTTGGCCTCGCTGACGCTTCGGGTTTGTGGAATACGCTTCGGGTTAGTGTAATAACGCCTCGCGGCAGGATCGGATTAGGATTAGTCGCCTTGTCGCGGGCGGGCGAACGGCGACAATAAGCATTCGTAATTTAGAACTGATAACATAGGACTGGTGTGCTTCACACACCCTACGAGACCGGGATCCTCTCCATGGGACTTCAGATTTACATCAATGGCAAACTCTACGAAAAAGAGCATGCCAAGATCAGCGTTTACGATCACGGTCTCTTATACGGCGATGGTGTGTTCGAGGGACTCCGCAGCTACAGCGGCAAGGTCTTTCGACTCGAACAACATCTCGATCGCCTGTGGGCCTCCGCCAAGGCGATTTTGCTCGAAATTCCGATGACCAAGGAGTCGCTCGCCAAAGCGGTCAACGACACACTTGCCACGAACAACATCAAAGACGGCTACATCCGCCTGGTGGTGACGCGCGGTGCTGGCACCCTGGGACTCGACCCGAATCGTTGCAGTGATCCACAAGTCATCATCATCACCGATCACATCGCCTTGTATCCCAAAGAACTGTACGAGAATGGGCTGGAGATCATCACTGCCAGCACGATTCGCAATCATCCGCAAGCGCTCAGTGCGCGGATCAAGTCGCTCAACTACCTCAACAACATCCTGGCGAAAATCGAAGGCTTGCAAGCCGGCTGCCAGGAGGCGTTGATGCTGAACCATCTCGGCCACATCGCCGAATGCACCGCCGATAACATCTTCCTGGTTCGCGGGGGGCAAGTTTACACGCCGCCGATCGATGCTGGCATCTTGGAAGGCATCACCCGCGACGCTGTGATGGAGATCGCGCGCGACGCGGAGTTTGTCATGCGCGAAGAAACACTCACCCGGCATGATGCTTACACTGCCGACGAGGTCTTCCTCACCGGCAGCGGCGCGGAGATCATCCCCGTTATCAAGATCGACTCGCGCGTCATTGGTAGCGGCAAGCCCGGTCCCGTGACCAAAGAACTGACCAAACGCTTTCACGAATTGACCCGCCGATAGTCGTCCATCCCCGCGGGAAAAGGTGGCAGAGGAACGAGGCCGGGGTGAGGGCGTGCTACTTACAGACGAGGAATTGCTCATGCGTTATCGCTGTTTCACGCTCTCGCTGACACTGCTCACGTTCGCTTCCATCCTCCGCGCCGCGGACCCCGCCGAGCCGCCCGCCGTCACGGAATACAAAGGACGCCGCGTTGCGCAAACGATGCATTGGCTGGGCGCGGAATGGCTCATTCGCGACGAGCGTGAGCGCGAGGAACGTTGCTCGCTGATGATGACCTCGCTCGACGTAAAGCCCGGCATGATGGTCTGCGACATGGGTTGCGGCAACGGCTTCTATAGCCTGCAAATGGCCAAGCTAGTCGGTGAAAAAGGGAAAGTCTACGCCGTGGACATCCAACCCGAGATGCTCAAGTTTCTCAAGGAAAGGGCGGAGAAAGCGAAGGTCACCAACATCGAGCCCGTGCTCGGCAAGCTCTGGGATCCGCAACTGCCTGCAGGCAAGATCGACTTGATTCTGTTGGTCGATGTCTATCACGAGTTCTCCCATCCCGAGCAAATGCTCGCCGGCATGCGCAAAGCGCTCGCTCCCGGCGGACGGATCGTGCTGGTGGAGTATCGCGGCGAAGATCCCGAGGTGCCGATCAAAGTCGAACACAAGATGAGCAAAGCCCAAATCATGAAGGAGCTACCTGCCAACGGCTTTCAACTCGTCAAAGAGTTCGACAAGCTCCCCTGGCAACACATGATGTGGTTTGGGAAGGATGACGAGAAGGCGGAGTAAATACCTTACGCTAGGCCACATCGACGAGTTTATATACTTTGCCGTGTTGCTTCAACCACTGCAAGTCGCCTCGGTCGGCATGTTCGGCGACTTCCCGCAAGAGGTTCACTGTCTCGGCTTCAAGACATGGCTCGGATGGGTCTTCGCTCGGTATCACCATTTCTATATCGATAGCGACCACGTAGCGGCCACGCTGCACCAACCTCGTCGATCTGACTCGCTGGCCATCCACTCGCATATGCTCACCTATCAAAGAAATGAATGGTAACTCGTTTTGCCACATCCGAGTTCTTTAAATACGACCAGACGGCCTTGATTTCGGTTCCATCTTCAATCGCTTGCTTGACCTCAACGGCGGGATTGGGCATCGCGTCCGGCCGCTCGAGCAATAGTTCTCCATCATCAATACCAACGACCGCCTGCCATTCTCGCTCATTCAATCTTTCAGCGGCATGTTCGCTAATAAGATAACGCTCCGCGGCGACGCATGTTCGGATTTTGGTAAACAAAATACCCATATTTCACGCAAATTCAACCGTTACCTCTGCACTCTCCCACTCGCATTGCCTTGCATCAGCGCCAACACTTCCTCGCGTGTGACGTAGTTAAAATCGCCTTGGATCGAATGCTTTAAGCAACTCGCGGCGACGGCAAAGGCGATGGCTTGCTCGGGCGAAGCTAGCCCGGGATCGTTCAAGGCATAGATCAACCCGGCGGCGAAGGAATCGCCGGCACCGACGCGATCGACAATGTTGCGAATCTCATAAGGGCGATACTGCTGTTGGGCATCGAGCGGCGCGAAGTGGGCGGCTTGCGACGCGGCATCGTACAGCAGCGCGCCCCAATCGTTGTGATTGGCGGAAATGCTTTCCCGCAACGTGATGGCGACGCGCGCGACGTTCGGAAACCGCGCCACGATTTGCTCCGCCACACCGGTATAGGCGGCGGCATGGATTCGCCCCGCGGTGATATCGGTTTCGGCGGCGTGAATACCAAGTACGTCGGCGGCGTCTTCCTCATTGGCGATCACGACATCGACGTGCTGCAGCACTTCGCTCATGCACTCGCCAGCGAGCGCTGGGGCGCTCGTGGCGGGTCGCCACGTCCACAGCTTCTTGCGAAAGTTCAAATCGCACGACACTGTCACACCGCGCTCTTTGGCTTTCTGTGCCAGTGCCAGATTCGCGCGACAAGCCGCCTCACTGATGGCCGGCGTGATGCCGGTAATGTGCAACCAGGTCACATCATCCAGCGCTGCGGCGAAATCGTATTCTGCCGGCTCCGCCAGACTGATGGCGCTATGGGCTCGATCGTAAATCACGGTCGAACCACGTTGATTCGCGCCGCTCTCCACGAAATACAAACCGAGCCGACCGGCCTTGCGCCAGAGGATTTGCTCGACATCTACTTTGAGTCCGCGTAGCGTGCTGACGAGCGATTCCGCTAGCGGATTGGGCGGCAGCGCGGTGAGGTAGCGGCTCTGTTGTCCCAGCATCGCCAGCGACGCGCAGACATTCGCTTCCCCGCCACCCCAAGTGACTTGCACGCTCCCCGGCAGCGCCTGCGGCCAACGCAAATTGCCTGGTGGGGCGATGCGTGCCATAATTTCGCCAAACGCTAAGATCATCGTATGCACTCGCGGTGAAAATCGCGATTATAGCGGTCGGACATCCCGAACGGCCATACGCTGTGCCAAAGAGGTGAAGTCGACCGAATCGTCCGTTGAAAGCTTCGCGTCACCGCGCCGCGAATGACGACCGACGGACCTATCCACTCGCGGCTTTCTTCGTGTCTTTGCGCCACACAAGGCGTTTAAGTGCCACCGTCCGCAATGCCAACTCCTGGTCAGGTGTTGGCGTTTAACCGCTCTTCAATCGCCGCCAGAATCCGCTCGGGTTCGGCCATGCGGCCTTTGCCTTGCTGACGGCAACTGAGCCAACCGGCGTCGGGTTCGA
>JBGSHH010000590.1:0-2175 GCA_041752355.1 Pirellulaceae bacterium
ATCCTCTAACCACTCCCCACTCACACCATGCGTATCGGACTTGTCGGCGTCGGCTTCATGGGCTGGATTCACTGGCTCGCCTATCAGAAGGTCAAAGGGGTACAGGTTGCCGCGATCTGCTCGCGCGATGAGCAAAAGCTCGCTGGCGATTGGCGCGGCATCAAGGGCAACTTCGGTCCGCCGGGCGAACAGCTCGATCTCAAGAAGGTCGCCAAGTATCACGCGCTGGAGGAGTTGCTGGCCGATCCGTCGATCGATTGCGTCGATCTTTGTTTGCCCCCGCATCTGCATGAAGCCGCCACGATCCAAGCGCTCAAGGCTGGCAAGCATGTCTTCGTCGAAAAGCCGATGGCGCTCACCACGGCGCAGTGCAAAAAGATGGTCGATGCCGCGAGCAAAGCAGGCAAGCAAATCTTCGTCGGGCATGTGCTGCCGTTTTTGCCGGAGTATGCCTACGCCTGGAAGCTGATTCAAAGCGGCAAGTACGGTAAGGCGATCGGCGGTTCGTTCAAGCGCGTGATTTCCGATCCGCTTTGGATCAAGGATTTTTACGATCCGCAGTTGGTCGGTGGTCCGCTGATCGATTTGCATGTCCACGACGCCCACTTCATTCGCCTGGTGTTTGGCATGCCGACGGCGCTATCTAGCCAAGGCCGCCTGCGTGGCGAAGTGGTGGAGTACTGCAACACGTTCTTTCAATTCGCGGATAAGAATCTGGCGGTCAATTCCACCAGCGGTGTGATCAATCAGCAAGGTCGCCCTTTCACGCACGGCTTCGAGATTCATCTTGAAAAAGCCAGTTTGCAATTTGAGTTCGCGGTCTTGGCCGATGGGAACAACGAAGCCATGCCCCTCAAAGTCCTGCTCCCCAATGGCAAAGTCTTGCGTCCCGACCTCGGCACCGGCGACCCGATGCTCGTCGCGTTTGAACACGAGATCAAGGAAGTCGCCAGCTGTTTGAAAAAAGACCAACCTTCGCAGTTGCTCGGCGCCGACCTCGCCCGCGACGCCATCATCCTCTGTCACAAGCAAACCGAAGCGGTGAAGATGGGAAAACTTATCAAGGTGTAAATCCGTAGGGTGTGGCGAGGAACGAGCCGCACCAGCGCGGACTCAGCATGGTGCGGCTCTTTCCTCGCCACACCCTACCGGGAAGCACTTGCGACGGCACCGCTGGCAGCGGATAATGAGCAAAATCGATGCGAGGTTTTCGATGTCCCAGGTGCTTTCCTTTTCTCCTTCGTTTGGCGACTACGACGACGTATTGATCTCCGTCGGTCGAGTACCGCCATCGCGCGTCGTCGATCATCCACCCCCCGGTACCGCGACGGAAGCGGATGTCTTGCGACTACATGCCGAAGATAAGCGGTTGTGCGAACTGATCAACGGAGTGTTAGTGGAGAAGGCCGTGGGCGCTTACGAATCCTTGTTAGCGATCGAGATTGCGGCGTTGTTGCGAGAATTCGTTGTGGCAAATAACCTAGGCGTCGTGCTCGGTGCCGATGGCATGCTGCGCCTCTCGCCCGGTCGCGTGCGAATTCCGGACGTCTGCTTCATCGCGTGGTATCAACTACCGGGACGCATGTTTCCGCGCGAGTCCATCCCATCACTGCACCCAGATCTGGTCGTCGAAGTATTGAGCGAATCCAATACTAAGGCCGAAATGCACAGTAAGCTGCACGACTATTTCAACTCCGGCACGCGGTTGGTGTGGTATCTCGATTCCAATACGCAAGTCATGGAAGTGTTCACATCACCGGTGCAACGCAGTGAGGTTGGCATCGAGGGAGTTCTCGATGGCGGCACCGTGCTCCCGGGGCTTCAGTTGCCGCTGGCCACCATCTTTCGCGTGCCACGCGCGGCAGAGTAAAGTCCTATTCGTAGGGCGTGGCGAGTTCCACGAGCCGCACCAGCGCAGACTTAAAGCAGACTCAGACTTAACATGGTGCGGCTCGTTCCTCGCCACACCCATACCAGAGACAACCCAATGACACTCTTCGTTAGCATCTTGGCCTTGGTCCTCTCCGCCGATGCCGATCCGGCAATCGTGAAAGCCGAGTTCATCTACGACAAGGCGTCGTTTCCCAGTTGCCACGCGTCGACGATTGTCTCCACCCCAGATGGCGTGGTGGCCGCATGGTTTGGTGGCACTGATGAAGGCCACAAGGATGTCGG
>JBGSHH010000591.1:0-5965 GCA_041752355.1 Pirellulaceae bacterium
CAGCACGAAAGCGCGCCACGCGGCATGTAAAATCAGCATCCATCGCGGTTGGCCTTGGCTAGTGCGGCTGGCCAATGAAAATGGCAGCGCGACACCCACCAAGAATGAGAACGAGGGCTGAATCAAGTCGTGCAAGCAGCAGCCCGCCCACTCGACATGCGTCTGATGATAGGCGAGAAAACTCCAGAACGGGCTAGCGGGGAACGCTGCGGAAATCTTGCTGAAGTGCAGCACCTCGGCCATCATCAACAGCATCACCAGGCCGCGATACGCATCGATGGATGCGAGTCGCACGGCGAGTGTCGGTGCTACGGATGTCGGCTCGGTACTCATGCCTGCGACCATTGGCCGTCGATCATGCGCCAGGTCTTGCCGGTCGGGTTTTGATCTCGCAAGATCGCTGGCAAGCGTTGGGGGCGAACGCCGTCGTAACAATGCAAGGCGGCGAAACGGCGCAAGGCCGCGGGAATTCCCACCGCCGTGAAACCCGGATGGCCGGTCGCCGGATAAGGACCGCCGTGATTCATGGCGGGCGTTACCGCCACGCCAGTGGGCATCTTGTCGTTGAGCATACGTCCAACTTTCACGCGCAATCGTGGAGCCAATTTCTCGTAGGTGTCATCATCCTTGCCTGTGGTGTCGGAATAGATGCAGCCCGTGAGATTGCCTTCGAGCTTGTCCAGTACTTGCGCAGCTTGCGCGACATCCTCGGCGACGACAAACAACGACGCATTGCCGAACGCTTCGGTCTGCAGCGCTTCGGCATGCTGTACGAAATGCTCGCCAGTAACCGAAAGCAGCGTGTTGGAAAAACTTACACCCATGCCACCACCCGGCGTGCCGCCGACGAGCACTTTCGCGCCGGCGGCGCGCAGCGTGCCAATCGCTTTGGTCAGTGACGATTCCACATTCTGCGAAAGCAGCGTACCCACCGGAGCTTGCGAGAACTTCTCCGCAACTTTGGCCATCAAGCGTTCGCTTTCAACTCCCTTGATCAAGATCACCAGGCCGGGATTGGTACACATTTGGCCTGCGCCCATCAAGCAACTAGTGGCGAACTGTCCGGCGATGTCGTCAAAGCGCTCGATGAGTGCGCCCGGCAGGATCACGACCGGATTGACGCTGGAAAGTTCGAGATAGATCGGCTTGCCTGCGGCGTCGGCAGCGGCTTTGAGCTTAAGTCCGGCGCTGCGACTGCCGGTGTAGCCCGTCGCACCAGTGCGCGGATCACTTACTAGGCGTTCGCCATCGGCATGCCCTGTACGATACAGCAGTTGCACGGTACCGTGCGGGAGATGAGCGGCATGAGCGGCGGCATGGGCTTCCTCGGCGAACAAACGCGTGGTGCCGGGATGCGACGAATTCGCCTTGGCGATCAACGGATTGCCGGCGGCGATGGCGGCGGCAAAATCACCCCCGGCGATGCTATTGAACGCAAAGGGAAAGTTGTTGGGACCAAAGACAATCACGGGGCCGATGGGCGCCAGGACCGAACGAATATTGCTGGCTTTGTCGATCGTCGCCATCGACCAGGAACCATCGCGCGCGGCGGCGGCGGCGGTGCGGAGTTGTCCCGTGGTGCGCGGTAGTTCGACATCCGCCAAGCGCGGCGCGCTGGGCAAGCCACTCTCCGCATGGGCCATCGCTACCAGTTCGTCTTTGCGCGTTTCGATCCGCGCGGCGAACACTTCCAGAAACTCCGCGATGCGCTGCGCGGGAATCTCGCGCAGGGAAGTCGCGGCGGTGCTCGCCCATTTCAGCGCTTCGTCGCAATCGTGCCACGAGCTAATCGGATAGCTCTCTGGCAGCGGTTCGCGCGTGGCGGGATTCTCGGCCTGAAACGTTTGGACCGCGTCGGCCGGTCGCCATTGACCGCCGATCAAAACGGGATGGGTGGGAATCGCGCTCATGCCTGGGATATTCCAATATTCGCGGTAGGATGTGAATGAAACGCTAACCCGCGCGTGAGCGAGGAGGAGATACCTCGCTTACGCTGCGGGATGTTATTTCGGATTGGTGTCAGCTCTGTTCAATCGGATTGAGCAACGTGCCAATGCCATCGATGGTGATTTGCACCATGTCGCCGACATGCAGCGTGAAATCGTTGTCAGGCACAATACCGGTGCCGGTAAGCAAAAAGGCTCCCGTGGGGAAGGAATTGTCGCGTTCCAGCCAGCCGATCAATTCGTCGAATGAACGGGCCATGTGGTCGATGCTGGTTTGTCCTTTGAACACGACTTCACTGCCACGTCGAATGACCATGTGAATGCCGATCTCGTGCGGTCGCGGCATGCCACCCGCGAGCGTGATGCATGGCCCCAGTCCGCAGCAATTGTCGTACACTTTGGCTTGCGGCAAGTAGAGTGGATTCTCACCTTCGATGTCGCGACTGCTCATGTCGTTGCCGATGGTGTAGCCCACGAGTTTCATCCGCGTGTTCAGCACCAGCGTCAGTTCCGGCTCCGGCACATTCCAATTCGAGTCCTTGCGAATCCGCAGCGACTGTCCATTTCCCACCACGCGGTGCGGCGTCGCTTTGAAGAAGATCTCCGGTCGCGGCGCGGTATAGACCTTGTCATAGCAAGACGCGGACGATTCCGATTCCTCCATCCGCGCCGTCTGGCTGCGGCGATAGGTTACGCCTGCTGCCCACACTTCTTGGTCATCGATGGGGGGCAGGAGCGAAACTTTAAACAGGCCAATCGCGTTGCCGGTGGTGAGAAAGTCGGCAACCTCTTGCGGATCATCCGCTTCGAGAATATCGAACAGCGAATTGTATTGCCGTCCCGACAAATCAAGGGTCAGGATGCGATCGTCATCTAAACGGCCGACGGCGTCGGCACCGGTGGTGTCGCGGTATTTGACTAGTTTCATAGGTGCGGACCAGGTGGGACTTTGTTACGCAGGCGGGAGCGACTCGCTCAGCTTGCGGAGCCAGTTACCGTGCATGATACCCATTATGTCGCCTGAACTGTAGCCGCGACGGGCCAGAATCTGCGGCAGCTTTTGCAGGTCGGCGATCGTTTCCACGTCGGTGGCGGTCTGTTCTTTGCCGTAACCCCCATCCAGGTCCGAGCCAATCCCCACATGCCGCGCATTGCCAGCCAGTTGGCATACATGATCGATATGATTGACGATCGTTTCCAGGCAGACGCCGGTCTCCTCAGGCGTCGTCTTGAAGCGAATCCAATTCGGCACCATCATCCAGGCATCGAAGGCCATGCCGATCACGCCATCGCGCGCGATCACCGCCTTGATTTGCTCGTCGCTATGTTGCCGTTGATGCGGCACGAGCGCGCGGCAGTTTTGATGGCTCGCCCACACCGGTCCCTCGAATAATTCGAGCGCTTCCCAAAAGGCTTCGTCCGTGAGGTGTGTCAAATCGAGACACATCCCCAGCGATTGCATTTGCTGCAGTAGCTCTCGTCCACGCGGCTCCAGCGGGCCTTCCGCGCCCGTCCCCGGCGAGTAGCGCCCCGGGCCGTAGTGTGCCGGTCCAATCGCTCGTAAGCCGTATGCATACGCCCGTTCGACGTAGGCCGGCGTAAGCATCGAATCGGCTCCTTCCAACGATAGAATATAGCCAATCGGCAAGGTAGCTTGTGTGGCGGAGTCGGCCGAGGTCCAAAGATCGACATGCGACTGCAACGCCTGACGATGGGTGATCTGCTTCATCTCGCCCCGCTCTTCCATCGCGCGATACCAGGCGAGTTGTCCTTGCGTTTGCGCCCAGGCAATTTCGGGGCTATGCCAACCTTGCACCGGACTCATTTCGGAAACGCTATGGCCGATCTGCGTGGCGATGCAGAGGCCGATGCTCCCTTTACGCATCTCGGGAAAGGTGAGTACGCCGCGACCGCGATCGGGCTTATCGGTGAGATCCTTCTCGCGTCGTCGGACTTCCTCCAAAGGGCGAGTCAGATCGCGATTCCAGTGGATCGCGCACATGGAAAGATCAAGATGGCCATCGAAGATCAGCATGGTGTTGTTTTTCGCCTCATCAAATGCTAGCAACCATCGTCCGCAGGCAACTTTGACGGCCAGCGAAACTGTGCCGCCTATCGTATCACGGTCAGCGTCAAAACACTGCTAGCACACTGCGGTTTGCGATGCTTTGCGTCAACATTGGTAGCACCGCAAACCGAAATTAACCAACGAGAGCCTCGGTCGCGAAGCTCCTCTAATCGCGTGTTCCCGCACTTGCGGGGCATCATTTCCTGTCGCGTGCGGCGACAAGCCAAGGAAGGTTACTCGTGCCTCGGCTTACCATAATTATCCCCTGGGTTGGTCCTCTCGAATCGTTCGAGGAAACGCTCGCCGCGGTGCTGCAGAATCGGCCGCAAGGCTGCGAGATTCTGGTCGCACTAAGCGCGCCGTATAACGATCCCCACGGACTGGGAGAGGAAGTCAACTTCCTGCCCCGCCTGGCGACCAACAGCATGGCCGCGCTGGTGAATGCCGCGCTGCGCCATGTAAGTAGTCCCGTATTACAAATCATTCCTTGTGGCTACGTCGTGGAAGAGAGCTGGGCCAGCGCTCCGCTACTCCAGTTCGACGATGCGCAAGTCGCCGCCGTCGCGCCGGTATTACAGAACGTAACACAACGCGACAAGGTGCTCGCTGCTGGCATTCAGTATGTTCCTGGTGGTTCGCGGCAGTTGTCGCAAGCCGGTCAGCGTTACGAGTTATCGAGCCTCGTGCAATCACGCCCTCAAGGCGCGACGCTCGCTGGCGGATTCTTTCGGACCTCCGTGCTCAACGCCTTGGGTGGATTTGATGCCTCCCTGGGCGATGACATGGCCGATGTCGATTTCGCGCTCTGTCTTGCGCAACTTGACTTGCGCACCGAATGCGAGCCGGCCAGCGTGCTGTTGCAAACTTCGGCGGCACCCTCCGCTCGCGGCACATTCGCCCAAGGCAAAGCGGCGGAAGTTCTCTTGCGACGTCATGCTTCGCTTTGGGAGCCCTCGGAGTCGCGCGGACATCATCGTGGACAAGTCCTGCGAGAATTGCTGCGTTCGCTCGTGCAACCTTGGTGGTTGGCCCATCTCGCAGGTCGCGCGATCGGCTTAATTTCCAGTCGTTTTGATCGGGCTCATGCTGCCCGCTTGACGCAAGCTCGGGATCAACTGACGGCAGCCACTTCTTCGCCGGATGTTTTGCCGATGCCTTCGCGAACATTGCCATCCACTCATCGTCGCGCCGCTTGATCGTTGACCTCACCTACATTAGCGTTGCACGCTACGCACGCCTGTGCCAAGCGTGCGTTCACTCGTGAGGTAGTTGGCCGAGCGCGTCGAATACGAACGGCTCGAATTCGCGCGCGTCTGGGGTGGCGGCTGCACATGATTCACGCGACGTGTCGAGGGGGGCGTGTAGTATGGCTCGCTGGGGCGACGGGCCGATTCCATCGCTGGCGTTGGCTCTCTCTTTTGCGGCGTTGGCGAGATCACTTCGGCCTCCGTCGGCACACCTTCCTCGGTGGCATCATAGTGCTCGTCAGCATCGTAGTGCTCAGCATGTCCGCACGAGGAGCAACCGGCTTCGCCACAGCCACCATCGTAGCCGCAGCTCGTGTCGCATTGGCTACCGCAACGATAGCTCTGCAAGCCACGCATGCTCTGGAACCAGCGAGGGCAATGATCGCGCGGACCAATGTACTGCCCATTGTGGCAAGGATCGCAACGCTCAGGCGGATCGTTCACCCATTCATCAAAGTAGAACTCGCCGCAACCGCTGCTGCAGGTGAGCGCCTTCCATAACCAGCGAAAGGGATGAGGACAGCAAGCACCACAGTTGCCGCAGTCGCCACATGCCGGCGCGCCGCAATCCCCGCTCGCACAGCCACCAGCGCCACAATCGCTACGTCCAGCATGGGTCGTACCAGCAACAGCAGTGAACAGCGCTACACACTCTTGTGTTGCTCCCATATTCCTGGGACTGGATGCACAAGCAGTACCCCACT
>JBGSHH010000592.1:0-9322 GCA_041752355.1 Pirellulaceae bacterium
ATTCCGCCCCCACATAGCCTAGCGCGCCAGCGTTGGTGACCGTGGTGACGCTGAATTGATAATCCGCGAGCGAAGCGAAAGCATCCGGGGTTATGACGAGTGGAACATTCAGCGAGCCATTGGCCGGAACAGTATTGGAAAATGGCAGTGAGGTGATCCAACTCGCAGGCAATCCTTGCGCGGTAAGTTGGTAAGTGAATGCCTGCGACGTTGGATTCGTCAGCGTCACGATGTATTGCACCGCCTGACCTGGAGCGGTGGTTTGCGTGGCAGGACTGAGGCCGATGATTTGTTGTCCCGTGACGAATTGCGCCGCAAGCGGAACCTCGCCTGCCGTACCGAGACTCGTGAAGCTCACGCTACCACCCAGTTCGACAGCTCGTGCTTCGGCTGGCTGTAGATTGACGATCGTTGATTGCCAGGTGAAGGTTTGACTTGGAGAGGCTCCGCTCAGGGATGTGTTCCAGACAAGTGTGTCGAACTCCGTGCCACTGATGATTTCCGTTGGCGGCACGTTGAACGAATTGGGCACAATCGTGACACCGGTGTTTTTGGGCACCTGCACAGTCGCGGTCACGGGAATGGCGGACGCCGACACGGTCGCGGTCACGGTAACATCATAAGCCCCCGTGTTGTTGGTCCAATTGAAACCATCCCACGTTCCCAATAGCAATCGCGTTGCGCCGAAGGGGGCGTTGATCTTCTGCGTCTCACCGTTCGCCGTCTTGCCATCACCAATGAAAAAGGGCTGCTTCAATTGCGGCGACAACGTGAGATAGTCGACATTGCCACTCACATTGCCCCCGGGCAGAAAATCTAGCGCCACAGGTGCCGCAGTACCATCAGGTTGATCGGGATCAAGGAAGATTCCTACCAACGAGTTGATCGGCGCGATGAGGTCCGCAATGCCGTTCTCGGCACCAGCGAGGTGTCCAGTAAATTGCGTGTTGTCGCCATCGGGACCGGTTGATGCGTGGTTTGGGTCGAAGGACTCCGTCCCGGTGGCGGAGAATGTAAACACGGTTCCTGGCGAAAGATTAAGTCCGATGACTTGCGCGGGAGATTGCGCCGGTGCGACATCGCTACCCGACGCCGTCGAGCCATCCGGCATTCCCGCCAGATAAGGATCGCTGCTCCCCGGTACATTGATCGTAAACGTTTGCGTCGTAGGAGCGGTAGGCAGCGCATAGATCAGCAGATTGGAACCATCCGACGTGAACAAGAGGCCGGTTTGGGTGGCGAGGTAATTGGCTTGGGCTGGTGTAGATTGTGTTGATACCGCGATCTGTGTTGGATCGGTGCCATCGATAAGCACTAGGTTGGACGCATTGCCGAGTCCCAAGACGCTGCTGGAGACGAATTGGTTGTTGCCGACCGCTAATAAGTTGCCAATCCCGCGCGCATCGATCGTCGTGGATTGTGTGGTGATGATCGTCGGAAGTTGTGGATTGGTGATATCCAGGACACCGACGACAACATTGCCGACGATACCTACTGTGCCGCCGCCCCAGTATTGCGACGAACCCACCAAGAACGCCTTATTTCCTTGCACGGCGATGCCAGTAACCACCGCCATATTTGGAATCTCGAGCTTTTGCAGCACCACAGGCGAGGCGGGATCGGTCGTATCGACGACCATTACAATTCCTTTGACATTGGGTCCACTGTATAGGTCGGCGGTGGCAGTGGTCGTGGCGATGAGTTGAGTGTGGCTGTCGATCGATATCACTTGCCAGATGTTGGAACTACCATCAGGCCAGGAAAGCCCGTCGGGATAGACGCGCGTTGGATCGGCTGGCTCGTTGTAGATAATGCTCTTGATCGCCGGCGCAGTCGGATCGCTAATATCAATGACGATGCTCTCGCCATACTGCCCGAATATTTGGCCACTAAAAATGAAGTAGCGATACCAGAACGCAGACGTGAACACGAGGTCGTTAGAAATGGCGTTCAACGAAAGTGACAATCCCGTGGCGGTCGGGCCTTGCAGATTTACCGCCGTCTGACCCAATAACGTGGGGCTGGTGGGGTTCGACAAGGAATAAACCAAGAGCTTGTTCTGCGTGCCAGCGAACGAGCCAGCTAACACCACCAACTTGTCCTGATAAACTTGCGCTTGGACCGAAGAACCAGCGGGGATATCGCTCGCGCCGAATGTTAACATGTCGATGGGCTGCGTCGGATCAGTGACATCCACAACGTGAATGCCAGTTCCCGTCCCGACATACGCCACATTGTTCAACACCGCCACGCTATTGTTACCACTGACTTGCAATTGGCCAACCAGCCGAAATGGCGCGGCAAGCGGCGTTTGGCTATCGATCCGCAAAGTATTGTTGACATTGAATACACCAAACGGAACCGTGTTGGGGGTTGTGGATAGTGTCGCTGTCACAGGCGAGCCCACCAATAGCGTTTCCGTCCCGATGGCTCCATTGACACTGACCGTAATCTTGTAGTTGCCGGTGGCCAAACCGGTCGTGTCGAACTGTCCCAAATCCACAGCCGTCAGCGCGGTCAAGACCGACAACGTGACTGGCACTGGCTGAGAAGTGAAGACGATATTGTTTTGAGCATCAGCCACTGTATAAAAGACATCGCCGGATTGCTGTTGATTGACTCCATTGAGGATGTTCGCTGTGACGGCAACCAATCCGCCTGGGTCTGTGAAGGGAGGTGTGGCCTTCACCGAAACCACCTTGAGGATCTCTGCGCGCGGCGTGAACTGTCCCGTGATCGTTCGGCTAATCGCGTTCGCTTGACGGACGGTCGCATTCACTTGGAAGCTAAGCGGCGCAATTTGTGTGGTGGAATTGGATGTGATGGTGACAAAAATATCAGGCACGCCAGCGGACCCGGGACTGACTTGTCCTGGTTGCAGCGTGATGGAAGCAGGCGACACGCTCCCGGTGGCTCCACCCAATAGTCCGAACACACTCAAATCGTACGTCGTGGGCGTATTGCCGGTATTCTGGAGCACGAGTTGATAGGTCGTCGGTACTTGCGGCGCGCCGATCTGGCTACCTTCGACAAACGATAGCGTGAACTTGTACTTCGCTTCATTCGCCAACGTGTTGCCAACGCCCCGCAAGTCATTGCCAAGCCTGATGACTGCATTCTGCACCTCGGCGGCAGTCGACGCGCCATCGAGCACACTTCGATCCGTTTGAAGCGTTGGAATATACGGCTTGGTATAGGGATCGAACGCGAGCAATACTAAGACAGCGTCCAGCGCCGCCAACGACTGGCTCTTGCTCACCTCACTGGCGGGATTTTGCGTCAGATTGGTCAAGGCCATGCTAAGATCGTTGAATCGATTGGCCAGATCGAGATTGCCGAGTTGCGTTGCCCCGTCTGCAGCGATCGCGATTGCGTCGGCTCCCGGTACGGTGACACGTAAGGGAATGGAGATAGTGACGGGAAGTTGTGCGCCGAATTCCGCGTCAATCGTAACGCCAAGTTCGCTATTGAGTGGCTGGTCTGGCGCGGGCGTAAGAAACAGCGTCTGAACAATCGTCTGGCCAGGCGCGAGTACCACATCGGCCAGTCCGACTAAGCTAAGTCCGTTGCTGATGCTGGGGGTAAAGTGGACCGTTTGCGAAATATTCGCGGAGGAATGAATCGTCAATTGTACCGTTGTCGTCGTGGCCACATAGGCTTGCGCTGTGGAAGGATTGGCCGAAAGATCCAGGCCATGGATCTCCGGCACCATGAAGGGTACGATCGTCACTTGCGCGCTACCTGAACCGCTGAGCGGAGTCACTATGACTTGAAACGAAGCCTCTGTACCCGGCGCGGCAATCGCGCCGACAGGGCGCAGGGCGATACCCACTTCGGCCGTTTTGCCAGCGGGAATGGTGATGGTGCGAACGCTGGACTCCCCCGCAAATCCGCTCGCCATGCCACTAATATCGATCTGATAAGTTTGTGGCACACTCGTCGCGTTCAAGATACCGAGCCGATGCACGCTGCGCACCTCAGCATCGTTGCGAGTGATGTAGTAGGTCGGATCAAACACTACTTTCGTCGTGAACGGCGCCCCCTGGCTATCGAGGTTCTCCAGTGCTGCGATCGGCGCGGGACCAAGCCACAATCCATCGGCTGGCGGGTCATTCGCGAACTTGTAGGCGATGATCAAGCCGGCCAATGCTCCCGCCTTGAATTCTAGAGTGGTGGGGATCTCTAGGATGCGAATCTTGTAGGCGTTAACAAGCGTTAAGAGATTGTTCTTGAATACCAGCAAGTAGTTAAAGTTGGGATCGACCAGCCCCGTCTCCTGCAACGCTCCGACATAGAATGCAGTGGCAAAATGCGCGAACGCGATTAGAGTGACGTCACCAACTAGGCCTTCAAAAAGCCCCAGATTGAACTGTACGTTTTTGTTATAGGCGGGATTGGTACTCTCCAGGGCGGCCCATTCCGCGAACGCACCATGCGTGCCATCGTCAAACACGCCGATGGACTCACCCGACTGTGGATCAATTTCCATCCATGCTAGCCGACTGACACCGTTAACCAAGACCATGCTACTGGGAGTAAGTACTTGTTTGCCTTCATCCAGTGCTTGAGCGATCAGTGACTTGGCTTGCGCCGTGATGGTGAACGATTCCAGCTGTAGGCGCGAATCCGGCGTGATCAAACGCGTTGCGATGCGTTGTTCGTCTGCGAGTTGAAACACGGTTCCCACACCGGTCACGGCGACCACAGGTCCGCTGGCGTCGTTCGGTGCCAGCGCTTGTTGTTCGACGATGGTGTCCGAAATCCCGCGAACAATCTTAAAACCAATGGCCGCAATCGGCACTTGGCCGGGCAAGGGGATCGCCCGAATGTTGTTTTTGAGGAGATCTGCGGTAAACCGAATCTGGGCATCGACGCCATCTTGCTGGTTTGACTTGGTCTGCACGATGTGCAAACGGGGGCTGTCGAAATAGGCTTTGACGACCGCCGTTGTTTCGTGGAATCGCGTGCTTTGATCGGAGCCGGCGGCGAGCTGCGACACACGCGCCCGTTCCATGGCCACTAAGAGATCGGTGAATTGCTGGCGCGCCGCCGCTAATCGCTGGTCATGTTCGTCGCCTGCAGGCAACTGGCTTATCGATCGTATCAGCGCCGTAAAGGAATCCGCCAGGTCTTGCATCTCAGTGTTGTCATAGTCGGCCGCGCGCGCGCTTTGCTCCGCTGCCATGACATTGATCGTTGTCAAGTCGACTGAGCTGACCAGCGGCAGGGTCTCGCCAGAAGTCGCGATCGATCCCCCATTGAGTCGCGCAGCGGGGCCGATTCTGTCGGCGATTGTCTTGGTAAATAACTCGGTATGCCCAGTGGCATCGCTCACGTAAATGTCGAGAAATATGCCTGTTAACAGTTGTGTTCCGAAAGGAAAATTCGTCAGCGTTTCCGCGAAGTCAGTCCCTCGAATCGTTTCATCATCGCCCGGCGCAAGCGTGTTCCCCCTGACAAGCAAGTAGGGAGAATAAACATTCGTGGTGGAAGCAAAGACAGGCGAGGCGATTCCATTTTCTTGTACAAAGAATCCCAAGGTAATGGGATGATCCACCAATTCAACCGTAGAGAATTGCACATCCAAAACAATGGCGGTGTCCTGTGTTGCGCCCCCAAATAAACTGTTAGGTGTCGTCAACTCGCGACGCAACTGCAACTCAACCTTGTGTCGCATCGCGTCTGGAACTTCGGTGAAGGTGGTGGCTGCCGACGCGAACGATTGGCCAATTGCTGCGTTAGCAAAGGTCGAATCCGCGTCTTGCATGCCCTGGCCGTTATCAAACCGCACCCAAAAATGCTCGCGCGTCTCCGCCAAGAGATCCAGGTCGTTCGCCGGATCCGAAACGATGGCGTCCGTGGGAATGAATCCCGTAATGACCTGTGGCTCGGGAAACATCGACACGATCAGGTCCCGCGCAAGCGCTGTGGAAAGAGTGCCACTAACGTACTGCGAGGGAATCCCCGATGATCGCAGCAAAGCGACAAATAGGCTCGCTTCATCCAGTGCGTTTCCGGCATTGGACCATAGTGTGCCGCGCGCGCCGCGAAGTGAGCCGACATACGACTCGTAGCCAATGCTTTGCGTTAGGAACTGAAAGAACCGATTCGGGTCGTAATCGAGTTCGGCTGCCTTGGCTTGGATGTACGGATCGGCAGCGTTGGCATCGAGTGTCGAGGCCAGCAACTCTGGCGCGATGACGTCTGCGCGCAGTTTGGCGGCGGGCGCGTCATCGGTGATGGCGATAGCTTCGACGGTTCCAAACGCTTGCGCGCCGCCGTCGATTACCAAGGGGATGTTATTGTCCAGCATGACCGTCACTTCGACGCTGACGCGGCCAAACGACGGAATCGTTCCTAAGGTCCAAGTCAGGTCTTGGCCACTTTGGTTGGGGAGGTGCGACGCGTTCTTGAAGGTGACGCCTGGCTGAAGCGTCGTCGTTAGTTGCGCGCCGCTGACGTCCGACAATTGCTGGTTGTAGATGCTATAGGTAATCTTCAACTCGTGGTTCTGAATATCCGCCGTCGTCCACGACGAGAGAACGCGTCCCACGCTGATTTCGGGCATGTTGGCCAGCATCATGCGAGGCTCTAGCCCTTCGAGGCCTGGTCGCAGAAAGCGCCGGCGATATGCGGATCGGATCGCCTTGCGGCGGACGGGATTGCGAACGGATAGCCCGCGTGACATGCCTGACTCCTCAAGAACGAAGACAATCAACGCCGCGCCGAGCAAAGACTTCCCTGCTCCCGAATCGCCTATCGCGAACGCAATGGGCTGATAAATACGGCAGGTTAGGAGAGTTGCAACGATTTTACACTCCGCAAATCTCCGATTGCAATAGTTGTAATTTCCCGCGCAGAAAGAAGATCGCCCAGTCTGTTGTGTCCTGCGATTGGGAAAATCTACCAAAGGTAACGATAGTGCAGCACGATTACGGCGATCAGTCGGCTCGCGGAGTTAAATCTCTGGCCTGGTTGAAAGGGTGGAGACGATCAAACTAGTGAATCCGCTGGCCACGGTTGCAAGGAATTTCGTCAACTGCACCAAATTGCGAGTTATTCCGAATGTCACCAACCTGCAGCCACCACCCAGCACGCGATCCGAAAAAGTTATGATGGAGTCCTCCCGATGAGAATTTCCAAATTCATCTGGTTGTATTTAGGAATTCTGTCCCTTTCTCTCGGTAACGCCACAAAGGCGCAAGAGGTCGCGGACGTCGGGTTTAGTGACGACTACTCTGTTGTGGCGCGACGAAGTAGCACCCTGGCGGATGACAGGAATTTTGAAACCGCGGACTCCCTGGCGTGCTGTGGTGACGATGGCAGTTGCCTGAACACCACGTGGTTTGCGACGGCCGACGCGTTACTCCTCCATCGGAGCAGCCCCAGCGACAGCTTGCTGGCTTTCAATACAGCCGATCCCGCGCAGAATTTGAATGCGAGCGATTTCAATTTTGGCGTGCATACGGGCGTCGATGTCTCACTGCTGCGACAGTTTGCCAGTGACCGATCCCTCGAAGTGCGCTACTTCGGTGTCGATTACTGGCGCGATACGGTCGGCGCGACCACTACGCCTGGTGACTTATTTCAAATCAATAGTGCCGTACCGATTTTCACCTTGGCTGGTTCGAGTATTGATGCGAACTACACTTCTTCGTTGCATAACTTTGAAATCAATGTCCGCCAAGGGCTCGACGATCGCTGGACTCTGCTCGCAGGCTTTCGCTATGCCGAATTGGACGAAGGCTTTTCTGCAACGCTCGTCGGCGCTGCGGTACCATTTAGGTACAACACCACGACGCGCAATCGACTATATGGATTTCAACTCGGTGGCGAAGGTCGCCTGTGGAGCCATCATAGTTTTTCGCTCGACGCAGTCGGCAAGGCGGGCGCGTTCGGCAACGCCGCGGCCCAAGACAGCGCCATACTTACAGGCGTGGTAACGTTGCCCTCGAATGGTTCTAGCGCTCATACCGCGTTCATCGGCGAAGTGGGCGCGATCGGAGCCCTTCAGCTCACCGAACACATCGCGCTACGCGGCGGGTATCGCTTGCTCTGGATCGATGGTGTGGCTCTCGCAACCAACCAACTGACGGTTAGCGAGTTCGCTAATGGCACCGGCTTTTCCAGTTCCGGGAGTGTCTTCTACCACGGTGCCTTCGCAGGGATTGAATTCGCCTATTGACAGAACGGCTGTCGGGTGGACACGATCGCGCAGCGACCGCAGCCCCTTAGATCGCCTCGCATCTTCGAAGTGCTATGCTGCCTTCCGATGACAGAACTTGAGCATCGCGCCGAGTGGTGGCTTCCTTCTTCGCGATAAAGTCCGAGATAGGAAGTTTCGCTCAATCTAATCACTTTCCGCTGCGAGCGTTGTACGAAATGCAGTGAGACAGCAACGCAAGACGACATCATCGAGAACGCGCTGAATCGCCTCTTGTTTTTGACGATTCGTGAGTGCCGCCTCTTGGTACTGAGATCCGGTTCACCCCTAATTCTGCCTCGAAAACTCCGAATTGTGCGGAAATCGGCTAGAATGGGTGACACTTACATTACCGCTCGACAGCGTCTGATACTCTGACAGACAGTTGGGCTACGGTCGTCGCCTTCGATCAATCTTTTGCTGGGCTTGAGCGGGTATTAGGCCAGTGCATGGATTTCGGTGAAGTTTCCGCGACTTGTGTTTTGCGATTGTCCTCGCCTCTTTGCTGCGTCGTTTCGAAATACCTCAAACTCGCCTCGCTTGATTGCAAACTGCGGTGCCATCTTTTATACAAATATCTCATCTTGATGGTGTCATTACGAACTTTCCTCTTCCGTAGCGTGATGTCATGTCTACTCTCACGATTAGCGGCAAAGCGCTCGGTGCGCGAAAGCCGCTCTTTGCCGATTTCTCCATTCCCTTTCCGCCTGAATGGGGCGGCGATGGCGGTCTCACCCTGCGAGATCTGATCGCGCGTGTTGTTCGCGGCGAGGTACAAGCGTTTCGCGAGCGTCAAGAGCAACGCCAGGTCTTTCGCGCACTAACCGCGCGGCAAATCGAAGACGCCGCGACCAAAGGCAAGATCGAAATGGGCGGCAGCGAAGTTCCTGTGCAACCTGTCGATGAAGAAGAGGCAATCGGCACTGCTTGCCAGGCGTTTGAAGATGGTCTGTTCCTGGTCGTCATCGATGGGCAGGACTATCGCAACATAGATAGCGAGATTCATGTGCGGCCAGACAGTCGCGTGGCGTTTGTTCGACTCACCTTGCTGGCGGGAGGATGATCATGTTGAAACCAGAGCAAGCTCAAGCACAATTGGCGAAATGGAAACTGCCAGAT
>JBGSHH010000593.1:0-3241 GCA_041752355.1 Pirellulaceae bacterium
CCGGCGCTCGAACGCATCTAATATGCCCGCGCATCGTTCTACCAAATAATCGCCATCGGGTTGAGTTGTAGCCCAATCGCACAAACGGCGCACTTCCGCGACGATCTGCGGCACCAAATCGGGAGGCACGGTCCCTAACGCTCCGCCCGAGAACAGTGGGACAAACTCCAACCCGAGTCGCTTGGCAGCGGGTAGCCAGATATTTCGAAAGGTTTCCGAAGTCGAGACGGGGACGACCTCGTACTCGCCGGTATCGCGATGCTGTATTCCCATCTCGACGCTCATAAGAGAAAGAGCCTCCTCTGCTGCATAACGAATTGCGATCTAAGCGGCTGTACTCGGACGCATAGTTCGCAATTCGTTATCCATCTTATGACTGCGAGCTATCAATCACGCAATACACCTCGACGGTGCAATCTGGATTGCGGAAGTTGAGGAAATCCTGCGCCTCGGCGCACCACTGAATCTCGATTCGTTGGTCTTGATATCGAACTATCGTGACGCGATTGTTGTTCAAAGCCTCATGTTGGCTGATGTAGATACGGAAAATGTTGTCTTCCTTGATGGCCTCATCAGTATCCCAGCCTACCGCGACGTTCAAATGCTCTTCAATCAAGTCTTGAATCGACTTTGCATTGACAGTTGCGGACTCTATGTGAAGCTGAGGTGCCGAAAGATGGCCTAGCGGACAATCACGATTGGGCTTCGTGAACACGTCGAGGTCGAGCCCTTCTCCGGTAATGCTCAATTCACATCTGTCAATCTCGAAGACGCATGGTTCGCCCAAGTGCGTGATCACCACTTGATTCTGTTGCGCGATCATGTTCGTGTATTCCCCATAATTCGCTGGACAGAACGCGTTGAGAATACTCCAAAGTCGGCGCGTGTCAATCTCTTGGCAAAACGCGCTCCAAGGCAGACAGGAATAGGAATGTCTGCCCCACCTACGATTCCTCCTCCCCCACCAACCTTTCCACTTCTCCTTTAATCGCGGCCAGCACGCGGCTCTTGGCGATGTAGACGGCCCCGACCGTCATCGCCAGTTCCTCCGCGACTTCGGCGGCGCCCTTCCCTTCCACGGCGGTGCGCCAAAAGGCTTGCCAGGAGGCCTCGCGAAATTGGTTCTTCACCCGCTCGCAGGCCCAATCGAACATTCGCCGCTCATACTCCCGTTCCCACTCGGCGGAATCGTTGGGCGTTGGATCGGGGACCGAGTTCACTTGCTCCCAGGCGCACGTATCGGCGCCGGCTTGCGCCACATGTTTTTGTGCGGCGAGATAGTTGATGACTTTATTTCGCGAGACGGTATAGAGCCAGGTGCGAAAGCGTCCCTTGGCAGGGTCGTACACAAACTGCCCCGCCGCGCGGACGATACTCCGCAGCACATCCTGTGTCAGATCGGCGGCATCGGCGTCTTGCAACCCTTGCCGCCGCGCATAGCGATAGACCAGCGGCGCGTAGGCGTCGATGAACTGCGCCCAGGCCGCTTCGTTATGCAGATCGCGAATCTCGATCAGCAAGCTGTGTCGCGTACTCGAATTCTCGCTCATGCCCGCCATGATGACCGACCGCGCCGCGATTGGCAACTCGTGGTGTTGGCTCTATCCATAAATCGCCCACAGCAACACTCCCGCAGGCAGCGCCGCCAACACCATGCCGGCGATCGCCAGACCCCGACCCACGATGCGTCCTTGGTTCTGTTTGATTTGCAGCAGCGCCGTCAGGCTTAAAATCGTGCTGACCAACAACACGACGAGCGAGCCGGCGAAAACCGTTATCAACAAGGCCAGTTTGTCCCAGCCTTGCGGATCACTCCAGCGATACCAGAACAGCGACGACGTCGCCGCGCCAGCACCAATCAGCCACACGATACTGATCGTCAGACTTGCCGCCGCCAGTCGACTGATCTTGGAGCCAGAGTCTGACATCTACGCATCTCGCGGCAAGTTTAGATTAGGGCCGCACAATCTTCGCCTGGCGAAAACTGGCACTTGCATCCTTCTTGATGCTGATACCAAAACGCAGTTTGGCCGCCACGAGCGCGGATTGAACCGACAACAAGACCAACACGAACAAGATTCGAGAGGATTTCATGGCTGAGACTCCACCTAACCGGAATGGCTACTTCCGCACACGAAAATTATCAAACCGCACCCACTGCTCGACGTCATCGCTGCCGCCGGTGGCGATCAGGCCGAAGCCGAGTCCCTCCTTCGCTTCCTGGATGGCCGAGTGAAAGAAGTTCTTGTACTGGCCCTTGGTGGATGGGCCCACTTGAAAATGGGCGTAGTGACCGCGCACGATGATTCGCAGCGGACCGGAGGCGGCATTCGCAGGCCAATACTTAACCGTGTAATTGGCGGGATCTCCTTCTTCGCCTGGCGCTCCGATGAAATCGACTTCCCCCGGCGCGATGACAAAGTAACCATCGATTTTGGTCTTGCGCGTACTAAAACTCACGCGGCCTTTGTCCGTCAGCACCAATCCCGCCGCCGCCCCGCGCCGCAATGGCTCGCCGACGACCGTCACCTCCACCGAAGCGGTCACCGTGTCGGCGGTCGTGAACGGCAGTTCCACCTTGAGCATCGGCGACCCGCCGCGCTTCTCAGGTTGCACGCGCACCTCCAACGCACCATCGCGAATGCGATAGTCTTCCTTCGCGATGCCCACCACTTGCCATTTCTCCGACAATTCCTTGTCAAACGTGTCTTCGAACAGCACTTCCTCCGCCTGACACCAGGCACTAGAACACAGAAAAGCGAGCAGAGTCACCGTGGTGAGTAGGCTGGTTGTCATGACGGCCTCGGGTTGGCATTTATGGTGAGGGGATGGCAGGCAATCATCGATCGCAAATTCTAAGCGTTGCAGACACCGCTGTCACGCTACTTTTCTCGTGACTATTGCCAGTACCCAGGTCGCAAAATGCGATCGACTTGGTGCGCCGGCTCCAAAGCGCTTTCCACCACTGGGTAATGGTTGCGATACACCGGCCGCAATATCGGATCGAAGGGAACGCCAGGAGGCGGCGGCGACGCGAGGCTGATTTGATCGACGAGCAGCGCGTAGTAAGCGCCCAAGTACAACCCCGGCGGGAGCAGCAGAACCAGCGCGAGAGCGATAGCGATGGTAGCCGATGACGACTTGCGTTGGTCAGACATAAGCCTCACGTCCCAGGTGGTGTCGCGAGTAGCTGGCTGACATTGGCACCGAGCCGGTGTAGGCATTCGATCGTTTGCTTGGT
>JBGSHH010000594.1:0-2979 GCA_041752355.1 Pirellulaceae bacterium
CGCAATAGCGGGGCGCAGTGGCCCGCATTGACGATCGTCACCGTGTGCTCGCGTGGATCGAGCAGGCAGATAATCATCGTGACGAAGGTGCCATCGCCGCCTTGGTTGGCGAGCTGCTCATTCAAACGCCGCAGCGCTTCGGCAGGTGATGGCGAAGTGAGCAAAGCGTAACGCACATCGCTGCACAGGCGAGCCATCAGCAGCGCGGCAGAAACACCTTTGCCAGCCACATCTCCCACCACGATCGCCAGTCGACCATCAGGCAGTTCGATGTAGTCGTAGTAATCGCCGGCGACTTCCTCCGCTGCGCGATAATAGTCGTAGAAGCGATAGCCTTCGACCGACGGTTGCGATAAAGGCAAGAAGTGAAGTTGCACTTCCCGCGCCATGGCCAGATCGCGTTTTTGACGATCGACGTCCAGCAACGCGTGATGCAAGCGAGTGTAATCGACGGCCTGACCCGCCAACAGCGCGACGCTCACCAGCACGTCGAGATCGGCCTGCGTGAAGACTTGCCTGGCGTCGCTGGTTTCGACATGAATCACTCCCAACGGCACATGCGAAGGCCCCATCAATGGCGCACACATTACCGACCGCACCTGATGCTCGAAGATGGAATGGTTCATTTCTTCCAGGCGGTCGTCGTTGACGGCATCGCCTGAGAGAAAGGCGGTGCGCTCGGTCATCACGCGCGCCGCGACCGTGCCGCTGATCGGACTGATGGTGTCCGATTCGCCACCTTTGTGCTTGATCGCTTTCGGGAGCAATTCGCCATGCGAGGCGTCCGCCTGCAAGATGTAGCCGCGATCGGTCTGGGGAAAAATCCGGAACAAGCTCTCTAAAATGCGCGGCAAAACGGCGTCGGTATCGAGCGTGCTCCCCAGGTTTTGGGAAATATCCAACATCGCCTTGAGTTTGACCTGCGCGTTGACTTCCCAGCGAACTTCGGCGGTCCGACGGGCATCGATGGTGCTGACGATGCGGCTTTCGTCGTCTGAATCAGGCTTGGAATCGGTCTTGGGGGGCGGTTTCTTGGCGGGCGCGGTGAGGGTCGCAAAAGGCGTAGCCGGCTTAAGCGCTAACTGGCGATCATTGGTGAAACGGTTCCCGCTAGAGGTCGACTCTTCCGCTGGTCCTTCGTCGGAGAAGGTCAGCACGATGTCGTGAATGCGAATGCGATCGCGGTGCACCAATTGGGTACGGCGATCGATCCGCTTGCCGTTGACCTGGGTGCCATTGACGCTTTGCAAGTCCTCGATGTAGTAACCATCGGGCATCTTCAGCACGCGGCAATGCGCGCGCGAGACCGTCCGATGTGGCAACACCACATGACAGGTGGACTCGCGCCCCACGAGAATCTCGCGGTCGTCGAGTTCGTACGCGTGTCCGGCGTTCATGCCGGAGACGATTTGTAGGCTCGCCATGGGCGGGACTCCCAGCAAGCACTCATGCTCTGCCCCTGAATCGGCTGAGTGTTCTTGGATCGCTGCCTCGCGATCACTGGCCCTCAGACAATTCACACAATCTATCTAACACACCTGTGCGGGTAACCGCAACAGGCATTGCTTCTTATCCATAAGACGACCTAAGGCCGTCGACCGTTCGAGTTGAGACGCCCCGGCAGCAAGTTTTTCCGAAACAGCCCGGAATTGCCGCCTGACGACTGCCTGTTAAAGCACGATCAACCCAGGGATATGGCGCTGGTAGGCTCGACACAAATGCATGTAATTTGTGCTGTTAAGGTTACACGAAGTTGATTCGCCGCGCGCAAGATTTTCTTGAAAAGTGCGCAAATTGCCCCCTTTTGCGAGTCTCCACGTCGGACGCTCCCCTCCCCTGCCCCGCCATCAGAAACGGATGCCGGTTTGCTTTTTCAGTTCGTCCAGCTTTTCGCGTGCAGCGTCCGGCATGGTAAGCCCCCAAATGATGCCTCCTTCGAGTTTCGTGGATTCCGACAGGTGATCGAAGGTGTCGGCGGGGATTCGCGCACCAGTCGCGCCACATTGCAGGCTCAGCCAGTTAAGCGATGGCAAGCCTGTCATACGGAAGGTTTTAACGTCGTCTTGTTGTTGCAGCGAAACATCGAGACGTTCGAGCGCGGCGAGTTCGGCGATGTGCAAGGAGTCGACTTGCGAGACCCCCAGCGACAGTTTCGTTAGCGACAGAAGGCCCTCCACTCGCACAGCGTTAATTTCACAATCGCGCAAGTTGAGCTCCGCCAGCCGCCTCAGTTGCGGATCGACCAACGTGAGGCTGGGAAACTGACAATCCGCCAGCCCGATGTGCTCAATGTTCGTGAGTCGCGCCAGCGAGGGACCGAGATCGACCTGGCCGTGCGCGCCAATCAGGCTCAGCGATTTCAACTGCGGAACCGCCGCGAGCTCGCGCACCCCTTGGTCCGTGATGTGTTTGGACGTGATCGACAACCATTTCAGCTGTTTGAGCATCGCCAAATGGCGCAGCCCTTGATCGGTAAGGGTGGTGCGATCCAGTTGCAAGAAGTACAAGTCCTGCAAAGTTGTAAGTTGCGCAGCATCTTCATCGTCAAAATTACTTAGGTCACTCGTCAGTCGCAGGTTTCCGATGCTATGGATACTGGCCAGTTGGGCGACCATCGATTTCAACGCTTCATTGGCATGCAAGAACACCTCTTTCAGTTTCGGCAAGCCTTGCATCACGATGTTTTTCGCAGCAGGTTCATTGGTCGCGAGGTTCAGGTGAAGTGTTTTGAGCTGTGCGAGGTTTTCAATTTGCAGCGCCGCGAGATCTTCGCGCGATGTAAGTTGAATCGTCAAAGTTTGCAGCGAGGGGAGCGTGTGCAATCGGACGTCGACGGGCCCACTACTTAAGCTCAGGTAAAGGGTCTGCAATTTCGGCAGGCCGTGCAAATCAATACTTCGCAGCGTTGCCGAATCGATGAATAAGGACTCCAGCGAGGAAAGTTGGTTGAGGCCTTCGGCATCGTCTAACGCAACTCTC
>JBGSHH010000595.1:0-6342 GCA_041752355.1 Pirellulaceae bacterium
GTGGCGCGCTTTCGTGCTGTGTGCGTTGGGCATCTGGTTGCGTTCCATCGGCCGACAACAAACCAATTTCACGTTTGAAGACACGCTTACGCAGATCGGTCTGGGATATCTGCCGTTGTTCTTGCTCGCCTATGCAAAGCCGCGCTGGCACTGGGTGGCGGCAGCGGTGCTGCTGATCGGTTATTGGTGTCTATTCGCGTTCTATCCTTTGCCGCCGGCCGATTTCTATTCACTGGAGACGGTAGGTGTTCCCAGCGATTGGCCGCATCACTACGCCCTCGATTCCTTCGAGGCGCATTGGAACAAGAACTCAAATCCCGCCTGGGCGTTCGATACCTGGTTCCTCAATCTGTTTCCGCGCGAGCAACTTTTTCTGTTCAACCGCGGGGGCTACGCCACACTGAGCTTCATTCCCACGCTCGCTACCATGATCCTCGGACTCATTGCCGGAGGTTGGTTGCAAAGGACACAACGTCCCAAGGCGGACTCTGCGCTACTCTCGCAATCGCGCGTGATGGCCTATTTGCTGTTGGCGGCCATCGTTTGCTTCGCGCTAGCGCTGTTGATCGACACCTGCGGGTTGTGTCCGATTGTGAAGAGAATTTGGACACCGACGTGGACGCTCTTCTCCGGCGGTTGGTGCTTCGTGCTGCTGGCATCGTTCTATGCATTGCTCGATGTCGGCAAGTTGCCCTACGTGGCGTTTCCGTTGCAAGTGATCGGTGCCAATAGCATTGCCGCTTACTTGCTCGATCATCTGATCAAAGACTTCACCGCCAAGTCGTTAACGACCCATCTCGGCGAACGCTTCTTTCATCTGGCTGGCGACGCCTATCAGCCACTTCTGCTGGGCGCGACGATCTTGTTGGTTGAATGGTTGATCTTGCTTTGGATGTATCGCCGCAAGCTGTTCTTGAAGGTATGACCAAGTACTCATCACGCTCCGCGTGATGCCGCTGGATACTCTCTACTAATCGCTACTGTCGCTGCGGGTTAGTGCGACGACATCGATGGCTTCCCGCGCCCATTCCAGCAATTCGGCAGGGCGTTCAATGATTCCCTCGGGGACTTCAAAGTAGTTTTTCAGCGTCTGCGTTGGTGAAGGTTGGAACGGCTCCATATCGAAGGCGAGATAGCGCTGCGCGGTCTGGGGCGTGGTCTTAAAGAACAATCGCCCTTTCCACAGGATGGCGAAGAAGAGATCGCCATCATAGAGACCGTAGCCACCGAACATCGCCCTGGCGCGTAAGGACTTGCCGAGCCCGTGCAATTGGTCGAGTACATGCTGCGCGAAAGGATCTTTGACCCGGCCTTTCATGGCATCGCTCCCCACAAGTCGCTATTCTTCCTCGACATCCTTCTCATCCTCGATTTCGCCGACCAGTTCCTCCAGCACGTCTTCGAGCGTAATCAATCCGACGGTCCTACCGCGCTCCTGCACGATCGCCAGATGAATATGTTTATCGCGAAACAGCACCAGGAGTTCATCGCTCCGTGTATCTGCCTCAACTACCAGCGCATCGCGTATGATCGTGGTGACGAGTTCCTCATCTTTCCCTTCCGCCAGCGCTTCCAAAATGTCGTAGCTCATCACAATGCCTTTGACATCGTGAATTGATTTGCCGAAGACGGGATAGCGCGAATAAGTGTTGTGAAAAACTCGCCCCGCGGCCTGGCGGATGGTGGAGGTGTCGTAGACGCTCTCGATGTCTTTGAGCGGCGACATGACATCGCTGGCCTTCTTGTCGTTGAGCACGAACGCGCGATGAATGAGCTGACCCTCGTCGCTTTCGATATAGCCAGCGCGACGACCAATCGTCACCAGCGAGCGAATCTGCGCTTCGGTGCCGATGCGACGATTGCCTTGCTTAAATAAACCAGAGAACCATTCCAGTAGCAGCACGAGCGGATAGAGTGCGTAAATCAGCAGCAAAATCAGCGGCGCTGCGGCCCGCGCGATGGTCGGAGCATAGTGGGCGCCGATCGACTTGGGAATGATCTCGGAGAAGATAATCGTCAGGAACGTCAATAGCGCCGTGACGATGCCAATGCCGGTCCCTCCATAGCGTGTTGCAATGCCGCCGATGATGATCGGGCCGAGAATGTTGATGGTGTTGGTGAGGATGACAATGATCACCAACGCCCTGGTCACTTTGTTCTTGACGGCGTGCAGCGCGGTGGAGCCCCATTTTTTCTGGAGCACCAACTCATCCACCTCCGCCAGGCCGATGCTCAGGACCGCCGCATCAATCATCGCCATCAGGCCGGACAGGACAATAAAGACAAGTATGCTAATCGCAAGTTCGAACATTAACTCGGTCCTGGTTCCTCTACTTGGCCGGATTTTTGTCTCTGGGGCGCATCATAGCAGCGCGGGCGCGACAGCGGAATTGCGGCAGCCGCTAGCAGGGCAACGACCGGCATCAGCGGCGCTCGCATGCGCAGATTGCTAAAGTATACTGCGTGAATCACCGTTAGCGCTAAACAGAGCGTGAGCCCCCAAATCCACGGCGTCCCCAGCACTCGCCAGCGAAGTTTCCAGATTCCGACCAAGGCCAGCAAATAGACGCCCAGATACCAAAAGGCGGTTAAGTAGCGGGCCAATGCGCGATAGGTCGATTCAGAGGTCGAGGTTCGTTGCGGCAGCGGCGACCAGAGATAGTACACGCGCACCAAGCAGGCATAAGCGAACATGCCGGGCCGACGACGGATGGTCTCCAGAGCTAATTCGCGATCCAGCCGGTCGAGAAAGAGTTCGTTCATTCTGGCATCGAAGAGCAGCGCTAGCCCGCTACTCATAGGCGGTAGTGTCTTGATTGCCCGATCCTGCATTGCAAAGAGCGCATCGTTGGGCAATTTGCGAATCCGTTCGTCGTCCACTTGCCAGGCGAAGTCCGATTTTCCTTCAGAGAGGTAATCATAAAAGTCGTCGTTGTTCGCCAGTAGTAGCGTGTAGCCGCCGTGGGTGGTGGTGAGAATTGGCTGACCATACATAGCACGATAGTTTCGCACTACCCACGGCGACATGACCACTGCCATGCCAAACACAAACGCCGCGACCGACAACAATCGCCACTGCCAACGGATGTTGGTCCCTAGCATTACTAAACTCAATAATCCCGCCCAAGGCAGGAACGTCGGGCGACAAAGTACCGCTAGTCCCAGCAGCGCGCCTGCTCCCAGCGCGTTAGCCAGCGTGGGCTTATGGCTATACCTCGTCAGTTGCCAGAGACAAACCACCGCCAGCAAGGTAGCGAGCGTTTCGGTCATTACGAGCACCGCCTGATTGATCAGGATGGGATCCAGTCCCACGAACAGCGCCCCCCAAGTACTCGCGGAGCCGAGTTGCCAATCCAGCCCCAGTCGATACACCAGTGCGACAGTTAGTAATCCCATCACCAGTTGCAGAGCGCCAATGGCGAGTGGTTCGATCCGCGCGCCGCTTGCCAGTTTCGTTAGCAGCAGCGGGTACAGCGGCGGACGGTGCGCCGTCGGCGCCGGATCGCTCCAGACTTCGTCACTATCCAACTCGACTTGCCGTGTGTAAACACCCGATCGCAACAACCCCTGCGCCAACTGCCGATAGGCATCAGGATCGTCATTCAGCCGCTGCCGCATCGCCACCAGCGCTCCACCGCGCGCTAGCAGGGTGACCAACAGCACCAACGCTAGCGGCCACCAAGCGCGACGCGGCAGGTTCGTTTCAGCGACTTCGCGGCTCATGGGGGTGGTCTTTCGCAAGGAGTCTGTCATTGTATCATGCGTCAGGCCACCGCGCCCCGGTGGCTGGCGCGTCCTTTCGCCGAGGAGATCTGAGACTCCAGATACAATCGACGAAGGATTTGCCCCCGCCGCAAACCAACCCTTGTCCGACATCCTCCATGCCCAAACTCATCTCCCTACTCATCGACTATCGCCATGCGTTATTAGTGGTGGCGATTGCGCTGGGAGCGCTGGCGCTGCGGAGTTCCACGCAGGTCGAATTCGATCGCTCGATCGAAAACATGTTCGCTCCCGACGATCCACTCCTGGCCCCCTATCACCATCTAAAGCAAACCTTCGGCGGCAACGAGATCGTGCTGGCTGTCTATCGCGACGAGGATCTGCTGGCGGCCGACGGTCGCGGACTGGCGCGCCTGGCAGCCAAGAGTAAACAGCTCCAAGCCGCTCCCGGCGTGCGCGACGTACTGAGTCTCGCGGAAGTCAACACCACGCTCGAACACTTGCAGAAAGCCAATTCCTTCCTGCCTCTGGGTAACAAGTTTACCGGTCCCGCCATACTTGATCCTGAAAGTCCCCTGGCGAAAGAGTATCGCGAGTTATTCGTCGGCTACACGCATAGCGCCGACGGTCACACTGCGGCGCTAGCGGTGATGCTGATCCCCGAAAAGGAAACCGCCGCGCCGCGCCGCGACACCATCGACGCCATCCGCAGCATCATGGAAACTATGCCAGCGGGACTAGAACCGGGACAAATCGCCGGCGAGCCAGTCATGGTGACCGACGGTTTTCGCTATCTCGAAGCGGACGGCCGACGATTGGCCTGGGCCTCGACTTTGCTGTTGGCGATTGTCATTTTTCTCTGCTTTCGCAGCCTGCGCTGGGTGTTGATTCCACTGGCGGTCGTGCAATGGACGCTGGTCATCACGCAGGCAGTTCTCGCGCTGAGCGGCTTGCGATTGAGCATGGTCAGCTCGATGTTGACCGCGATTGTCACGGTCGTCGGCATCGCCACCGTGGTGCATATCATCGTCCGCTTTCGAGAAGAGATGGGGTTGGTGAGCGACGGCACCGCGCGTGGCGCGCTCACGCGTACCGGAGCGTTATTGCTTGCGCCGATTGTCTGGTCATGTTTCACCGATGCGGTCGGCTTTGGCTCCCTGTTGGCGGCGCGCGTCGGTCCGGTGCAGGACTTTGGACTGATGACGGCGCTCGGATCGCTCCTGGTGTTGGTTGCTGTGGCGAGTTTGGTGCCGGGACTGACGCTGTTGGGAAGTTTCGATCAACGACCCCAACAAGCCTGGGGAGAAGCCAGCGTCAACCGCCAATTAACGCGGCTCATTGGCTGGGTCGAACATCATCCACGCATACTGCTCATCGCGCTGTTGTTGCTTTCGGTCTTCTCCGTGATTGGTTCGCTGCGACTAGAAGTGGAAACCGATTTCACCAAGAACTTCCGCCGAAATAGCCCGGTGGTGCAATCGTATCGATTCATCGAGGAGCATCTAGGGGGTGCCGGCGTGTGGGATGTGATTGTGCCTGCGCCGCATGTGCTGGATGAGAAGTATTTGGAGCGCGTGCGTAAGCTGGAAAGAGAATTGCGCGCATTGCGATTGCCTGATCCGATGACCGGTGAACCAGCGCCAGCGCTCACCAAAGTGATTAGTTTGGCGGATGCCGATGCCGCCGCCAAGGCAAGTCCGACATTGGCGATGCTCGCGCCGGAACTGCGCGCGCAAGGGATGCAAACGATCATGCCGACCTTCACCGCCGCGCTGCGCAATATCGAGCCTGCACCCGATGGCGGCTATTACTTGCGAATCATGCTCCGCGCTCGCGAACGGCAGCCGGCGGAGCAAAAGAGATGGCTGATCGGTGAAGTGACGCGACTCTCGCAGGCGGCGTTCCCCGCCACGGACAAACGCCCCGCCGCGCAAGTCACGGGCTTCTTTGTGTTGCTTACCAACCTGATCGACTCGCTCGTCGCCGACCAATGGCGCACTTTCGGACTGGCCGCGCTGGGAATCGGACTAATGTTGATCGTGGCGTTGCGCAGCGTAAAACTGGCGCTCATTGCGCTCGTTCCCAACGCCTTGCCGATCTTCTTCACGCTCGCGCTCGTCGGTTGGCTCGGCTTGAAGATGAATATGGGTGCCGCGATGATTGCGGCGGTATCGATGGGGCTATCGGTCGACAGTTCGATTCACTACATCTTGTCGTACTCGCGCGCTAAGCGACAAGGCACTTCCACGATTGAATCACTGCACATCGCCCAGCAAGGGGTTGGCCGCGCGCTGGTCTTTTCCACGCTGGCCCTCGTCGTTGGCTTTAGCGTGTTGGCGTTTAGCGAGTTCATTCCCACGATCTACTTTGGCGCGCTCGTCAGTCTGGCGATGCTCGGCGGTTTAGTGGGAAATTTGCTCGTGCTGCCGTTGTTGATAAGATTGTCGGAGTGAAACGTGGGGAATGGGGAGGAGAGCGAAACGGCCAACTTGCTGCTCCTTAGTCACTCGCGACTTTTCACCCTCTACGCCTCTCCTACTGCTGCAACGCCTGCAGAATCACATTCACGCCAATCTTCGCGGCGTTGGCTTTCACATAGCCTTTGCATTCCAACGATGA
>JBGSHH010000596.1:0-3045 GCA_041752355.1 Pirellulaceae bacterium
CTCGGAGTCGAGCCGCCAGGATGGTCCGCAGCCAACGATCGTGCTGGGCCAAATGGGTTTGCCAATCCATGATTGTGCAGGGATAGTTACCGCCGGAGGTTTGTTCTTGCCTGGCAATTTGGTGTGTTGCGCGAACTCTACGATATTACGCAGCTATCTCCTTACGTGCCAGCAGGTTACTAATTTCCGCGCCGACCCTGGACGCTCCGCCTTACAAGGCCGATAATGCGCGTCGGAACGATTCATTGGCCCCTCTCAGGAAACCCTCCCATGCGAACTCTCACACCTACTTTGGCGATCGCGCTGGCGGCTATGCTCGCCGTCGCGTCGACCGGTTGCCAACCACCGACCAAGCCCCGCGCTTCCACCAAGACCGGCTCCACCCCCGCGCCGACCATCGAGCCGAGTGCTCCGACTCCCGCCAACACAGAACCAGCAACCAAGCCCGACGCCCCCGAGACCAAACCCACCACGACGGAGACAAAGTCAGACATGTCGCTCGAAAAGACCGCATTCGGCAAGACCGAGGATGGACAGGAAGTCAATCTGTATACCATCACCAACAAGAACGGCCTCGTGCTGAAACTCATCAACTACGGTGCCACCATCATCGCTGTGGAAACGCCTGACAAGAATGGCAAGCTGGCAAACATCACGCTTAGCTTTCCAACGCTGGCGGGTTACACGCAACGCCATCCGTATTTTGGCTCGACGGTAGGCCGCTATGGCAATCGCATCGCCAAAGGGAAGTTCAAACTCGGCGACGAAGAATACACATTAGCGACCAACAATGGTCCTAATCACCTGCATGGCGGCGAAAAAGGTTTTGACGCCGTGGTTTGGCAGGCCGAAGAAGTCAAGACCGAGAACAGCACCGGCGTGAAGTTCAGCTATACCAGCAAGGATGGCGAAGAAGGCTATCCCGGCAAGCTTGATACCACGGTGACGTACTCCCTCACCAACGACGATCAATTGATGATGGAATACACCGCGACCACCGATAAAGACACGGTCGTGAATCTCACCAATCATTGCTACTGGAATCTCGGCGGTGCCGACAGCGGCGACATTCTCAAGACCGAGTTGACAATCAACGCCGACAAGTACGTGCCAATCGACGCTGATAGTATTCCCACTGGCGAGTTGGCCGATGTCGCTGGCACGCCGATGGACTTCACCAAGAGTACACCGATTGGTGCCCGCATTGACGAACTCAAGAAAGAACCGCATACGACCAAAGGCTACGACCACAACTACGTGTTACGAGGCCAAGGTGGCGCGCTCGAATTGGCCGCCGTGGCGAAAGATCCAACGAGTGGTCGCGTGATGGAAATCCTCACCACCGAGCCTGGCATCCAGCTTTATTGCGGCAACTTTCTGGATGGCTCCGAAGGCAATGGCGGCTTCAAGCAGCACGAAGCCTTTTGCTTGGAGACGCAGCACTATCCCGATTCGCCGAACCAGCCATCGTTTCCCAGCACGTTGTTAAAGGCTGGCGACACCTACAAGAGCACCACCGTGCATAAGTTTTCGGTAGAGAAGTAAACGTGGGGTAGGCGTCTCGCCTGCCGTGTTCATCCGCTACACAGGCCTGGCTCAACGCGCGCGAGGCCTAATTCGGGAGGAAATCATGATACGCATCGACGAACACATACGTCGCTCGACATCATTTTCCTCCCGTAGCTCAGTGGTGAGAGCGTCCGTCTTATAAGCGGAGGGCCGCTGGTTCAATTCCAGCCGGGAGGACTTGGCGGCAAGGCCATCCTCTAAAGGTAATCATGCACGAATCTTCGGATAGCGTCGATCGATTCGCCGCCGAGGCAGCGCTGTTCGAAGACTGGGCGCGCCACTCTCCCTTGCAAGGTGCGGCGGCAGCGCGCGAAGCACTGATTCGGATTACGACGCTTTATCTCGCAGCGCTACAACTTCCGCCTGAGTGGGACGATGTGCTGACAGACCAGCTGAACGCCAGAACCGCAGAGGAGCAATGTCAGCAAGTAACGATCCGTTGTGCGCAACTTCCCTTAGATTTTTATGGCGAGGTATTTGATCCCTTGCTTGTCCCGCCCGAAGATCCAGTTGTGGGTAGTCTCGTGGATGATATTGTCGATATCTATCGCGACGTCAGCACGGGATTGAAAGCCTACCAAGCAGGCGCACGTGCGGAGGCCATTTGGGAATGGGGTTTTGGATTACGTCATCACTGGGGTGAACACGCGACCAACGCGATGCGCGCGTTGCATTGCTGGTTAGCCACACATGCAGCAGATCATTTTTCTCCACCAGCTAAATAACTCTGGGCAACAACCATGAGAGATCCCGCTCGCATCGACCAAATTCTGGAGATTCTGCGAACGGTGTGGACGCAGCATCCCGACATGCGTCTCGGGCAACTGGTTGTCAACGCCGTGCGTCCATCTACTCCCTGTCCTGAAGTTTTCTCAATCGAGGATACGGTTTTGGCGCGCAAACTTGAATCGCTGGCGAAGCATTCGGCACCGGAAGAACAACGCGAAAGCGAATGAATTGCTTCATGCGCTGATTATCAATCACTCCATGCCCTGATCGCGCTCTGAGTGGCGGGTTGCAAAGTCACGAGGGTCTACGCGAAGTGAAGACCAAATACAAATAACGGCAGGCTGGAAGCCTACCCCACTTAGGACTATAACAACCGTTCCAGTGCGCGTTCGACGAGCATCAGGACGACGTTAGGATCATAGGGCTTGCGCAGATAGAAGTCGCAGCCGGCGGCGCGAGCTTGCTTGACGATGTTGTGGCGGTCGCTGCCACTGACGATGATCACCGGAATGCTACAGGTGATAGGGTTCTCGTAGAGCTGTTCGCAAATATCCAAGCCATCCATGTCGGGAAGTTGCAAGTCGAGCAGAATCACGTCGGGACGCTCGCAACGGGCCAGATCAAGCCCGCTTTGGCCGACGCTGGCGGTCAGCGTGAGATAGCCTTGCCGTTGCAATCGCCAGGCGAGGACTTCCGCCTGGGCATCGTCGTCATCAATGATGAGCACGGTCTGCGGCGCGTGGTCGA
>JBGSHH010000597.1:0-16497 GCA_041752355.1 Pirellulaceae bacterium
CCGCGACTGGCGGCCGAAGGGGTCGTCGGAGCGGATGCCATCTTCGCCTGCCTGGGGCCGGCGCTCGAAATCTTCAGCCGCTATAGCCGTGTGGAGAAAGCCAACGGCGAAATCGCTACACTTCGGGAATATCTGGAACACGTCTGGGCGGCTGTTTCCACGGAAGCGTTGTCTTTGATCTTCAAAGACGCCAATGCTGCTGGCCTGGAGCCCGACGCCCGACTTACCGCGATGTGGTTGTGGACGATTGGCGGTGGTGGTGGAAAGGGAGAAGGCAAGAAGACCAGCGCCAAGAACCAAGACGAAACCGACGATGACGCCGAGACCGATGATAGCGAAGAAGAAGCGTCGGGCGCGTTGAGCAAAGGCAAAGCGACCGCCGGTTTCCTGCTGGAATACGACGCCGCCCGCAAGATTGCCCAAGGGCTCGGGGTTCACCTGGAGCAGTGCGAATCGCTCGTCGAAATCAAAGGCGACAAAGCGCGGCTTCTACCAGTGGCCGAGCGGACGCCTTATCTGTTCGGTAAGGGAACACACGCCGGCAGCTCAATTGCAGGTCGCAAAAAGAAGTCTCAGCAAAAGACGTTCTTTGCCGAACTCGACGATGCGGAAGCGGCCGAGGCAGGCTGGTCGGCGCTCAAAGGTCCTCCGCCGGGGACAACGGTGCTCGATCGTGTACATCAAGCGATGATTCTATTCGCCGCCAACCGAGCCGAGTTACTCAAACGGTTCCTGGTAGAAGACGGCGTGGGCAAAGACGCCCGCTTCTGGAAGCTGGCCGACAACCTCAACAAGCTTTACCCGCCAGGAACTGAGGAACGCCGCTGGATCGAAGGCGTGCTGGCGCGGAAGAAAGGATTGGGGCAATAAACAATGTCGGCGGCTTATCGTTTTGATGCGTGGCGATCAGCTTTCCTGGACGTGGTTCGGGAGCCGGAAGTCGCTGCGCCGCTCAAGACGGCGTCGCTCGCCGAAGACCTCAAGACCTGGACCAGTTGCTTGACCTCGGCGGTCGTCGCCTCGTGCAGGCAACTTGGTTGGCTCGCGGCGGCGAAAGGGCACCGGCTTGATGAGCTTCCTCAGCCAGGACAAGAGTACTTGAGCATGGACGTGATGGCGTTCGCTTCGTCGCCGGCGGCGGGTCGTTGGCGCTTGCCGATTGCGGCGTTCGAACTGGAAAACCATCGCACCGATGATCGCGTTGGCTACTCGCTATGGAAGGCGCTCTGCTTGCGCACCGATTTGCGCGTGGTGTTTGCTTTCCGCCGTGATTGGGAAGAAAGCCGCCGCTCAGTCGATGCGATTGGCCGCGACGTGATCGGGAGCCTGACCGTGCCAGAACGCATGGCAGTGACGGGGGAAACGGCGTTGATCATCGGCAATCGTGGGGACGGCGAAACGTTCCCCTGGGGATATTTCAAGATCTGGCTGCTCGACACGAACGTGGGGCGGTTCGAAAAGATCTCATAACGGCCGAATGGCTGAGGATGATTCGATGGCGAAACTGAAACCTTGGTATCAAGTGGTCACTCCCCGCGAAGACTTGCGGGATAATCGCCCACTCGAAGCCTCCGAATTCGCGGTTCACCTCGATCATATTCGCACTGGCCGCGATACGGTCTCGAAGGACTACACGGATGCGGCCCGCTTCTTCGAGCGAACCTATTTGACCGGCAGCCTGCTGGAGTTGTCCTCGCAGGTTGTGCGTCGGCTCAACGGCATTCAGCTTGAGACTTCAGCGGTATTCAACATGGCCACACAGTTCGGTGGCGGCAAAACCCACGCGCTCACCACGCTGTATCATTTGGCCCAGCAAGGCGATGAAGCAAAATCGTGGAAGGGTGTGGAGCGCATTTTGGCGCGCGCAGGCGTTACGAACGTACCCAAGGCGCGCACCGCCGTCTTTGTGGGAACGGAGTTTGATGCGATTACAGGGCGTAAAGGGGATGGGGAACCAACCCGCAAAACACCCTGGGGCGAGATCGCCTGGCAGTTGGGCGGCGCGGAAGCTTTCGCTAAAGTGGCGCAGCACGACGAGCAGGGAGTGTCGCCGGCCGGCGACGTCCTTCGTGAGATGCTACCGACCGGCCCGACGCTGATCCTGATGGACGAGTTGCTGAACTATATCAGCAGTGGTCGCAAGTTGGGCCTGCGCGACCAGTTCTTCAACTTCCTGCAGAATCTTTGCGAAGAGGCGCGGGCCCGGAACAATCTGGCGATGTGCATTTCGATTCCGCGTTCAGACTTGGAGATGAACCCCGACGACCAGCGGGACCACGATTCGATCAAGAAACTGTGCGACCGGACAGGCAAAGCCATTCTGATGTCGGCCGATCGCGAAATGCAGGAAATCATTCGGCGGCGACTGTTCGAATGGGAGGGATTGAGCAAGGACGCACTGGCGACAATCTCAGCCTATGCCGAATGGGCAGCGGATCATGCACAGGAGTTGGCCGGCGTGGATCGCGACGCCGTTTACGAACAGTTCAAGTCGTGCTACCCGTTCCACCCCTCGGTGATCTCGGTCTTTGAACGCAAATGGCAAAGTCTGCCGCGTTTCCAGCGAACGCGCGGCGTGCTACGGCTGTTGGCCTTATGGGTATCGCACAATTACCAGGAAGAACACCGCAAAAACAGCCAGGAGCCGCTCATCACGCTCGGGCTTGCGCCGCTGGATAACCCACTATTCCGCGCTGCAATCTTTGAGCAGTTGGGGTCTTCCGAACTGGAGATTCCGGTGACTGCCGATATCACCGGTAAGACGAGCGAGTCGCACAGCTTGCGGCTGGACAAAGAGGCGTCGGAAGCGATCAAGAAGGCGCAACTACATCGTAAGGTCGCGACCACGATCTTCTTCGAGTCGAACGGCGGCCAGAGCCAGGCCAGAGCCGAGGCTTCGTTGCCGGAAATCAAAACGAATGTGTGCGGGCCAGACGTTAACACGGCAGACGTGGATACTGCACTCGAAGGGCTGGCGGGAGCATGCTTCTATCTCCAATGGGAGCGAAACCGGTATCGCTTTGGATTAGCGCCCAACTTAAATCAAGTGCTGGTGACTCGGCGTGGTAGCGTACAAGACAAGGCGATGGAGGAACGTATCCGCAAGCGGACGGAAGAATTGTTCCGAAAGAATTCGGCCGATGGCTGTAAGTTTTTGGAACGGGAGTTTTTCCCTCAGCGCAGCAACGACGTGAAGGAGGTGCCGAGAATCACCTTGGTGGCCTTAGCGCTGGATAATCCCGCCGAGGAACGCGCAACTCGCGAACTCATGGAGTCCATTATTCGCGATTGCGGATCGAGCGGACGGACCTTCAAGTCGGCGATCATTTTTGCAGTCGCTGATCCGAATGAGAACATTCGCGAGAAGGCACGCGAGGTACTGGCCTGGGAAGATATCGAGGACGACGAAGAGACAAAGAAGCGGATTGATGAAGGGCAGTTGAACTTGCTGAAGCGGAATCTCAAGAACGCCCAGCGCGATCTCGATGAGGCAATCTTTCGGGCCTACAAGCATCTGTACCTCCTCGATAAGCAGAACAAGCTGCGGCACATCGATCTGGGTAACATCACTTCCAGTTCCGCAGGCAGCCTCGCAGAGACGTATCTTCAGCGGCTTGGTTCCAGTGGCGGCTTGGATGAAATTGTCGAATCGGTTCCCGCCCGAAAGCTGCCAGCCTTCTGGCCAGCGTCTTTGAACGAGTGGTCAACGAAGGCAGTGCGCGACGCATTTTACTCGTCGCCACTGCTGCCGCGATTGCTCAATCCCGATCAGATCAAACGGTCCATCGCGGATGGCGTTACGCAAGGATTGATCGGATACGCCACTAAGGATGCGGCCGGTCGTCTGAAACTTGAACGCTTGAAGGAGAGCTTGTTCGATGCCGACGTGGAGATCTCTGACGACGTTTTCATTCTCAAGCCCGACGAGGCGCAAAAGCTTCGGGAGCCGCCACGAATCGCTCACTTGGATCTGCGGCCGGAGCATGTCGTTGTGAAGATTGGCGACCAGGCATCGTTCACTTGCTCTGCCATTGATCAGTACGGCCAGCCAATTAGACTCGGCAAGGTTGATTGGTCGGCTACGGGTGGCTCGATTGATTCGAGTGGGCTTTTTACGGCGGCTGACCACGGTGGAGTGTTTACGGTCAAGGCGAATGCCGACGGCAACGAATCGTTAGCCGAGGTACGCATTACGACCAAGGACGAAACGCCACCGCCGCCTCCACCGGGTGAGCGATATGTGCGCTGGCGTGGGGCGGTGCCGCCGCAGAAGTGGATGAACTTCTACACAAAGGTACTCAGCAAGTTTGCCACGCTGCCCGAATTGAAACTGGAAGTGAGCTTTGAAGCGAAAGTAGATCGCGAACAGGCTGATGCAAAAGCAAATGAGACAAAGTCTGCATTGCGTGAGTTGGGGTTAGACGACAACGTTTCATCGAGCTGATCGTACATCGGCGAGCGACGTTTTCCGTGCATGACTTGCGCTCGCTCGCTGGTGAACTACGTTCCGGCCGTTTGATGCCGCCCTACAGTGCGCAGGCATTGCAGCGGTGGATGGACGCCGGACTGTCGACAAGGCGACCGCACACTTTGTAGCTAAAAGTAGGTTTGAGACACTCGATTCATTGAGGTTTTGATACAGCATGTATACTTGAATGCCCCTATTCGCCGAGATTGTGGAACGCCTAACATGATCGTGTGCAATTGCAGCCTCGCGCCCGATAGCAGCGAACGTGGAGAGAATTGTACCCCGCCGAGCCGCATCCATAACATTGGCTACACATTGGCTACGAACTGAGTGAGAATAGTCGCATGCTAGAGTGGAATTGAGCGAATTATCCCACGCCGTGAGTGGCAGCAAAAAATGAGCGATTCAATGTTCTTATTCGAATCTGAGCAAGGCACATTCATCTTGCCTGGACGCTATCCATAAACCGTTTAGAGGCAATACCTTACGGGGTCAGTTGTCAGTCGACGAACACGTCTTAGCAACTGGACTCCGAAACGGCGAGAACACCGATCCGGCGACGCGACGAAACGGTTAGCCGACATTGCCTGCTTAGGGAGCGAAATCCTGTTCCTTGTTAGAATTGCTGAACTTTCGTCGCTAGACTGCCGTATAATAAAGAAGCGATGAATACTCTTTACTCCATATTCCGCTGTCTCATCACGGCGAGCTTGCTGCTCAGCTTGAGTACGTTGAGCCTGTTCCCGCGTGTGATTGTGGGGCAGACGCTGGGGGCAACGGTATCGAAGGGTACCGGTGAGAAGCGCTGCTGTTGTGGAACAAAGGACGGCCACTGCTGCGGCATGGCGTGTTGTCAGGCTTCACCGAATCCACAGGAGAATCAGGCTCCTGCCGTGCCCAAGCCCTCGGAAGATCGTGGTCAGCCGCTCGGCCTCGCCCCGGTGGCGAGGACCGCGATGTTCGGTCCGAATGCGGCGACATTTAGCGATGGGTTCTTTCGCGACGCTGCCACCATGTGCGGCTCGTCTCTGATCGCGTTGAGTATCCGCATCAACACTTGATCGACCCCAGGGCGCTGATACTGCGCGCCCATTCTGCATCGGTCGATTTTCCTTAGTTTTTCATTTCATCCTTTCGCATGCGCGACGCGCGACCTGTGTTTCGTTGCTAGTTGCGCATGCTCAAGCGGAGATTTCCTATGAGCATTTACGTGAAAAATATTTTGTTCTACTCGACACTGTTGGCGACCATCGCGATTTGGTCGACCACCGCGGCACCGGCTTACGCCCAGCGCGATGCCGGGGCCAAGGCTCGCGGTGAGTTCGGTACCGGTTCCTGGAACTCCAAGTCCGAGTCGAGGTCGAATTCCTTGAATCGAACGGATACCCACCGGAGCTACTCGTATGAGCCAACGGCAGCCGTGGCAGGTTGCCAGAGCGGTGCATCTCATGTGGCCCCGGCCGAACACGTCGCAGCGCAGCCCCAGGTTGTGCGTCGCTCATTCTCTTATGAGCCGTCGTACCGAAGTTCCCGCAGCTTCAGTTCACCCAAGAAGGAGTCTTGGCAGTATCCCAAGACCGACCCACGGCGCTACCGGCCGTAATCGTCCGACTGAGACCCTGTGGCCCCTTCACGGGCCACAGGTGGCTTGGTCAACGAATCGTCATCTGCATTCAACCACACTTTACTTGAGCCAGGAGATCGCGATGTCCCTCGCAAAGAATTGGATCTTTTTCGCAGCATCAATGGCAGTCGCTGGCCTCGTGACGAGTGGTTGCTCGAACCAACCGGGGCCGAATCGATCTTCGGAGCCCTTGGGACCGATGGTTCAGTCACCTGAAGGTGCGAGTCTGCCTGAAGGACTTGCCAAGTTGTCGGAGACCCAGCGCATGGCGGCATTGAAGCAGGTGGTGTGTCCGGTGACCGGAGCGAAGCTCGGTTCGATGGGCGGGCCGCCGGTAATCACCGTCAACGAACGAGATGTGTTCCTCTGCTGCGCAGGCTGCGAAGAAGAGCTGCGTAAAGATCCGGGTAAGTATCTGGCCAAGATGAAGTCCGAATAGAACCTGGCACGCACTGACTGGGAGGTCTTCCATGTCTGATCATCCACGATCCAATACTTCGGGCGACGCGCCACGCCCGCCGGAAACTCACCATGTGGATTCCGATTCGAGCCGTCCGCGCCTTCGCTCCGGCGTTGGCGCATCGATCTGGTTCGCGTTCAAGGCCATCGAAATCCGCCTGCGGTTCATCGCGATCCTGGTCAGCATGGGACTCGTGATCGGCTACTGGGATACGATCAAGAATTACTGGGATAGGTGGACCCGGCCTGCTGGTGCAGGTGTGACGGTGTCGGCCGGACAAGAGTTCTATTGCCCGATGCACCCGAGCGTGGTGCGCGATAAACCAGATCCCGGCGGGGCAATTCCGAAGTGTCCCATTTGCGGAATGCCACTGTCCAAACGCCAGAAGGGCGAGTTGGTGCAACTTCCCGATGGAATTATCAGCCGCGTACAGCTCTCGCCCTATCGCGTCGAACTGGCCGGCATCCGGACGGTTGAGACGACGCTGCGCCCGCTCTCGCTGGAGGTGCGCGCGGTCGGCTATGTGGCAATCGATGAACGCAAGCTCTCTCGGATCGTCGTTCGCGTCGGCGGCTATGTCGAGAAGCTGTTCGTCAACGAGTCGTTTCAGGAGGTGAGCGAAGGGGAGCCATTGGCGGAAATCTATAGCCCTGAGCTATATTCGGCCGCACAAGAGCTGCTTATCGCTCGTCGCGGGAGTAATGCGCAACTCGTGGAAATTGCGCGAGAAAAACTGCTGCTCCTAGGAGTGGCGGACAAGGAAATCGACGAGATCGTTCGCGCAGGCAAGGCCGAAACACGGCTTGTGATCCGTGCGCCGCATGGCGGTCACGTTTTTGAGAAGCGAATCGTCGACGGCGATAGCGTGCAAGCAGGACAAATGCTGTTCGAGGTTGCGGATCTCTCGACAGTATGGATTGAAGGCGAGGTTTACGAGAAGGATGCCGCGATGCTCCAGAGCGGCCAGAACGTCGAGGCAACTATCGATGCGATTCCGGGACGAGTGTTTGAAGGGCGATTGAGCCTTGTGCATCCGCACGTCGAAACGACCACGCGAACGATGCGCGTGCGCTTTGAAGTGAAGAACCCGAATCACGCGTTGCGTCCGGGTATGTTTGCCACCGTATCTCTAAAGACACCCATGTTGGCCATCGAGCCATTTCGATCCCAATTGGCGGCTCAGAAGATGGGGTTGGTTCTGACCAGCGCTTCTTCGCATCAATCCGAAACGAATCCTAACTCATTGCGGAAAGACAATGAGCAGAAGCCGGTGGATGACGAATCGCTCATCGCGATGCAAAAGGTCTGCCCCGTCACCGGCGCAAAGCTCGGCAGCATGGGCAAACCAGTTCGTGCGGCCGCCGCCGGGAGAACAATCTTCCTCTGTTGCGCCGGTTGCGTGGACAAGCTGGCAGCCAAGCCCGATTACTACGTGCGACGACTAAGTTCCGTTTCCGACGAAGGGGTACTGGCCGTGCCGGAACAAGCCGTAATCGACACGGGAAAGCTGAAAATCGTCTACATCGAACGCGAGCCAGGATTGTTTGAGGGAGTAGCGGTGACGCTCGGTTCGCCGTCCGAGGGCTTCTATCCGGTGATCGACGGCCTGTTGCCTGGCGATCGCGTCGCCGCCGCCGGTTCGTTCTTAGTGGATGCGGAAACCCGACTCAACCCTGCAGCGGCGGCGGTCTTTTTCGGGGCAAGTGGTAGTCCGTCCAGCGATGGTGTTGCTGCGCCCACAAGCGCAAATCGCACCAAAGAAGGCCAGCCGAGCGCATCCCAAAGAGCGTCCGATAAAGAACGCGCTAATCTGGCGAAGCTACCAGATGCGGATCGCAGGTTGGCCGAAGCTCAGGGGGTCTGCCCGATTACAGACCTAAGGCTCGGTTCGATGGGGGTGCCAGTCAAAATGACCGTGCAGGGAACGTCGCTGTTCGTGTGCTGTGAAGGATGCAGAGACCCTATCAACAAAGACCCGCAATCGGCACTTTCCAAGATTCAGAAGAACGCAGCGCAGCATTAGCCGGTGATGGCATTCGAGTGGGCAGGCAGCTCGATGTCGAATTCAACAACCGCCTGTAACATGAAAGGAGATTTGCCGCAATGAACATCAAAACCTTCTGCATTCCAGTAGTGGTCGCGATGGCCGGATTGATCCTGTCGGCCACGGCGTACGCCCAGGAGAGTACTCTCACGGGGAACGACTTATTGATTGCAGCACAGAAAGTCTGTCCTGTTAGCGGTGATGTTCTGCACGCGATGGGCGATCCCGTCAAAGCCAAGTCTGGCGATCAAACAGTCTTCCTGTGTTGCAAGGAATGCTTGGGAAAACCGATCGCGAAAGAAAACTGGGCCAAAGTGACCGCAAATCTTGTCAGCGCCCAAGGTCGGTGCCCGGTGATGAACCGGCCGTTGCCGGCTGGGGCAACCTCGGTGGTCGTCAATGGACGTCGCGTCTTTGTCTGCTGCCCACCCTGCACTGGAAAGATTCAATCGAACCCAGAAAAGTTTTTGGCAGTGGTCGACGTCATGTTGGCGAAGAACGTTGGCATCCAGCTTGATCAGTGATCCTGGCGCTTCGATATGGCTGGATTGGACTTGACTGCGACCGCGCCAAGCCGCAAGAGAATATCCACGCTGGACTATTGTGCCGCAAAGGCTCGCGCATGATTGAAAAAATAATCGAATACTCGGTTCGCAACCCACTGCTCGTCATTTTCATGGCGCTGGCCGTGGCGGGCGTGGGCGTGTATTCGGTGATTAATACGCCGGTCGATGCGATCCCCGATCTCTCCGAGAATCAGGTCATCGTCTTTGCCGACTGGCCAGGCCGCAGTCCCAAGGAAGTCGAGGATCAGGTCACCTATCCCTTGTCGGTCAACTTGCAAGGGCTATCGGGGGTCAAGTCGATCCGGGCGACATCGGAGTTCGGGTTCTCGATGATCAACATCATCTTCGAGGACAATGTCGACTTTTATTTTGCGCGGGAGCGTGTCCTGGAGCGTTTGTCGATTGCGGCCACGTTTCTTCCGCAAGGCGTTGCACCGTATTTGGCTCCCGACGCCACAGCCCTCGGACAAATCTATTGGTACACCGTCGAAGGCGAAGGCCAGGACTTGGGTCGGCTTCGCGCCGTCCAAGACTGGTACGTGCGCTATCAGCTCTACAGCGTACCCGGCGTGGCCGAAGTCGCATCGGTGGGTGGCTTCCCCATCGAGTACCAGGTGGACATCGACCCGAACAAGCTGCGTGCTTACAACGTGACGCTGGGCGAGGTCTATTCCGCAGTAGCGCGCTCCAACTCGTCCGTCGGTGGACGGATCATCCAGAAAGCCAATTCCGAATACCTGGTTCGCAGTACTGGTTGGATTCAGTCGCTCGACGACGTGAAGAAGATCGTCATCAAGTCCAACAATGGCACGCCGGTCTATGTCAACAATGTGGCCAGCGTGCAATACGGCTCGTCGATGCGCCGCGCCAGCCTGGAGAAGAACGGCAATGAAGTGGTTGGCGGCGTCGTACTCATGCGTTACGGCGAGAATCCGCTGCAAGTCACGAATCGCATCAAGAAGAAAATTGAACAGTTACAGGCCGGCTTACCTGAGGGAGTGCGGATCGTGCCGTTTTATGAACGGACGCAGCTCATCGAGCGGGCGATTCATACCGTCACGAGCACGCTACGAGAGGAGATGATCGTTGCCAGTCTGGCGATTCTGCTCATCCTCTGGCACTTTCGCAGCGCGCTGATCGTCTGCATTACGATACCGCTGGCCGTCTTGGTGGCGTTCATCCTGATGCGGTTTATGGGCATTCCATCAAACATCATGTCGTTGTCGGGCATCGCCATTTCCATTGGCGTGCTGGTCGATTCCTCGATTGTGATGGTGGAAAACGCGACGCATCATCTGCATCAACATTTTGGTCGCGAGCGTGTCACGGGCGACACGCGAGAGCTGGTGTTGCCGGCGCTCCGCACCGTCGGACGCCCGATTTTTTTCTCGGTCATGATCATGGTGATCAGCTTTATTCCGGTGTTTGCCCTGGGCGGCATGGAAGGCCGGATGTTCCATCCGTTGGCATGGACGAAAACCTTCGCCATGATCGGCGTTTCGATTTTGGCAATCACGCTGATCCCAGCTTTGATTCCAATGATGATTCGGGGCCGGCTGCGTGGGGAAGAAGAGAGTTGGATCGTGCGGAGTGTGACCGAGATTTACCGGCCCGTGCTCAGCTATTTGCTGGAGCATCCCTGGCCGATCGTGCTGCTCACGGGCGTCATCTTTGTCGTTGGCGCGGTGCCGGCGGGGATTCGTCCTGTGTTCTTTCTGGTGTTGGCCGGCGCGATGCTGGCCAGCCTGTGGGCTGCCTGGGTTGATCGGCCGGGTTGGAAACGGACGGTTCGCTTGGCTGGCTCACTTGGCTGCTTGTTAATCGTCGCCCTCGTGGCCGATACGCGGATGAGCAAACTCGGCAGCGAATTCATGCCGCCGCTCGACGAAGGCACCATACTCGATATGCCGGTGACGATTCCCCGCGCCTCCATCACTCAGGTGTCGGACGACCTCAAGGCGCGGGACCGCCTGCTGCGCTCGTTTCCGGAAGTCGAAATGGTCGTCGGCAAGGCGGGTCGCGCGGAGACGCCCACCGATCCTGCTCCCCCTGACATGATTGAAACCGTCGTGAATCTACGGCCTCGTGAACACTGGCCCAAGCGTGAATTGCGCTACCAAGATGCCCACCGTCAATCGGAGGTTGTCTTGGGGGCATTGGTGAAGCGTGGCTGGATCAAGCGGCCCTCGGCCGATCAAGAGATTGAACTGGCCAACGACGCCACCATGTTTGCGCTCGAGTCCCTCGACCAGACGTTGCGACGCATGACATTTCAAGACTTTGCCAGCTTTGAACACGCACTGGCCCCCGAACTGACGCGATTCGCGATCGAAGAAACGGTGCGGATGCTTGCAGTCGACGGCAAACTAAAGCTGCCGGTTTCGGACGATGATTTGGCGATTATCGCTTCTGAACTGGCTCCCAAATTCGGGCCTCGACTGGTGGAATCGCCCGACCTGCCGACGGTTGAGGCGTTGGCTCAGCGTGTCGTCGAGCAGCTTACTATGCGTGAGATCGTGCAACCTGGTCCGGAATTGCTCTTGCTCAATCCTGGCCCCTTTGAACGATTTGTGCGCGACGCCGGCGAAGTTCTCGGCGTTGAGCGCCCCAGCTTCTTTTCCAAGATACTTGCCGCCGTCGAAGATAAGCGAAGTGCACTCTGGTCACAGCACGTGAAGGAATGGAATTGGCGACTGTTCGACCATGCGGTGCCATTTTACACCTGGCAAGCCAGCGCGCAACTGCAAAAAAAGGCGCAGTCGTTGGAACTCTGGGTCGGTCCGCCTCAGCCGGAAGATTTGATCCAATTGCAATCGAACCTGGAACAGCCGTTTGCCGCTCGCCTGTTCCTGTGGCGAAAGGACAAGGACGGTTTGCTGAAAGAGATGGACACGGTCGCCCAAGTTCCCGGCTGGGGCAATATCTGGACGCAGCCAATTATCAACCGCGTGGACATGCTGGCCACGGGCGTGCGGACCATGATTGGCGTGAAGGTCTATGGCGACGACTTGAATAAGATTCAGCAAGTGTCGGAACAGATCGCCGCGGTGCTGCGGGAGGTTCCTGGTGCGGCGGACGTGTTTCCCGACCAGATTGTCGGCGAAGGATACCTCGAAATCAACATCGACCGCGACAAGGCAGCACGTTACGGCGTGAACGTGGGGGACGTGCAAGATGTCATTGAGGTGGCGCTAGGCGGCAAGATGATCACGATGACGGTTGAAGGCCGTGAGCGCTTTCCGGTGCGGGTGCGCTATGCCAGGGCGTTTCGCGAAGACGAACGCTCCGTGAAGAACCTCCTGATCAGCGCCGGTGGTTCGATGACCACGGCTAGTAGCAGTGACACAATGAACGGTATGGGTAGCAGTAGTTCGGCAGGACCGGCTTCCATGCCGGCGAGCGCGGCCAAGCGCGACTCCGCTGCCGTGCTCAACCCATTTCCCAATGGCGTTGCGCAGATTCCCCTGTCGCAAATCGCCGATGTGCAAATTGTCGAAGGGCCGTCAATGATCAAAAGTGAAAACGGCCTGCTACGCAGCTACGTGCAACTCAATGTTCGGGACCGCGACATCGTCGGTTTCGTCGAGGAAGCGCAACGGGCAGTCGCTGACAAGGTGAAGCTACCCTCAGGCATGTACATCGAATGGAGCGGCCAGTTCGAGCATCAGGTCCGCGCGAAGCGCACGCTGACGGTGATCGTGCCGCTGGTCGTGCTCATCATCTTTGTGCTGCTCTACGTCACTTACCATGACTTCGCCGACGCCTCGCTGATGATGCTCGCTGTGCCGGGAGCTGTTGCCGGCGGCGTGCTCTTTCAATACTTGTTCGGATTCAACTTCAGCGTTGCGGTGTGGGTCGGCTTCATCGCTTGCTTCGGTTTGGCGACCGAAACCGGCGTGGTGATGTTGGTTTATCTGCGCGAAGCGATCGAAAATCGCGGCGGCTTGGAGAACATCCAGAGTCTGGCCGAACTTCGCCAAGCGATCCTGGAAGGCGCTGTCCACCGGCTGCGGCCGAAATTGCTCACCGAAGGAACTACTATTATCGGTCTTGCGCCCATGCTGTGGGCGACGGGCACAGGTGCGGAAATCATGCAGCCCATGGCCGCGCCCGTGCTTGGCGGCATTTTGGTCGCTGATGAAGTGATCGATTTGCTCCTGCCTGTGCTTTTTTATCATGTCCGCGCTTATCGTTGGCGACGCCTGCACGCTGCTCGGATGAATGAACAGCAAACGGCCACAATCCCTGAGATCACGGCAGAATCGAATTAAATGTTTAATCCAATTGTCACGATTGTGCCGACGAGTTCAGTGGGTCCACTGCTGCGCTCGAAATACGTCCATTGCCAAGGATGGTAAGATGGTTCGCCTCCCGCATATCTTCGTACTTGTCATCGTCCTGTCCGGTGGATGCGCGACTGCGCCCAAGCCGGAGCCGTCGACGAGCTTTGCCACGTCTCCGCTGTCGGTGCAGCGTTTGCCCACGCCCGAGGTACAGCTCGTTGCTCACACGCAGAGTTCGGAAACTGTGGCAGCTCGGCCTGTCATGCGGGCGGTTCAAGTATCGGCAGCTCTAAGCCAAGTGCAGCCCGAAGAGTTGGCATCCGGCATCGTGAATGAACTCGCGCCGGCGGGCGTCCTCGACGTGAACCGCCTGACCGCCGAAGTCGTCGCCCGCAATCCCTCGGTGCAAGCGATGTTAGCAGCCTGGCAGGCAGCCGCCGAACGCTATCCGCAGGTGGTCGCATTGGATGATCCCATGCTCAATGTCAGTATCGGTCCCGGCAGTTGGGGCAATGCCAGCGTCGAGTCGGCTTACATGGTCATGGCATCACAAAAGATCGACTGGCCCGGTAAGCGGCAGCTGCGCGGTGATATCGCTGATTCAGAAGCCGGCGAATCTGCCACGCAAATCGAGTCAATGCAATTGCAATTGGCGGAAATGACACGACTGGCTTTCTATGACTACTATGCGGCATATCAGCAACGTTCGCTGAATGGCAATAATCTGAAAGAAACGCGCGAGTATCGCGAAACGGCGGAGGCCAAACTACGAGCGAGTCTCGTCACGCAGCAAGATGTGCTCCAAGCCGAAGTGGAGTTGGCCCTGCTCGAACGACGGCGCAACGAACTTGACCGGCAGGTGAAGGTGGCGGCGGCGCGCATCAACACGCTCTTGCACCAAGACGCAATCCATCCGCTTCCGCCCCCACCCGCTACATTGGGCAAGGAAGCGCCTGTTCCGCCGGTGGAAGAGCTTCGCGCTTTGGCGATCCAGCGCCGCCCCGATCTCGCCGCCCGAAGTGCCCAGATTCAAGCCGATGAGGCAACTATCAATCTGGCTTTGAAGGAGTATTATCCAGATGTCGAGTTGTACGCGAAATACGATGCATTCTGGCAGGAGCATCCACTACGAACCGCAGTGGGGGTTAATGTCAATGTTCCTTTTAATAAGTCCCGACGCAGTGCGCGTGTCCGTGAAGCAGAATCGCGATTGCGACAGCACCGCGCCGAGTACGACCGCTTGGTGGATGAAATCACCAATGAGCTGCACGCCAATTACGAACGGTTAATGGAAAGCCGCCGCACATCGCAATTGTTCAAAGACCGCATCATTCCCGCCGCAAAACAGAACGTCGAATCCGCCCGCGCCGGTTACACCGCAGGTAAAGTCGATTTCCTCCGTTTGATTGAAGCTCAACGGCAATTAATTGATCTGCGTGAACAGCAGGTTGAGACCGTCAGCAATTACTATCGCCGACTTGCTGAACTTGAGAGAACTGCCGCCATGCCTGTGCGGACGCAAAACACGTCGAATCGCGATGTCGACGATGAGCCGTAATAATCTCTCAAAAAGTCGCGCTAGCTGTTAACCAGTCAGGCGTAGTTTCGCGGAGCCACCTATTTTCGACTGAGCAGTTAACACGCGCGCGACTTTTCTGTTGAACGAAACCGCTGCGCGGCAGATGGGGCTGCGCCCCAAACCCCCGCTTGATCGCTAAGTTGCCTGCCGCCGGCACCACCCAGAACTGCGGGTGGCGACGACGCTGGTCTCAAACCATGCTCGGTTCTTTGGACCCTTTCACCTTCCAAGGAGCCTGAATCATGGGACAGCTACGCGATCGCATGGAGCAAGATCTGATTCTGAAGAACCTGAGCCCGGCAACGCGTCGGAACTACCTGCTGTATTGTCGCAAGTTCGCGGCCCACTACCAGCGCAGCCCAGAGGAGTTGGGTGAGATCGAGATTCGCGACTACCTGATGTATCTGCTGCAAATCGAGCAGGTCTCCTACGCCACCTATCGACAGATTCTCGCCGCGTTGAAATTCCTCTACACCGTGACGTTGGGAAGACCGTGGGAAGTCGAGCGGATTCCCTTTCCCCGTCGCGCACCCCAGGCTTTTCCCGAAGTTCTACAAAAGAGCCAATTACTCCAGTTGTTCACGGCGCTGCGGAGCCCCAAGTACCGGACGCTGTTCCTGACCTGCTACGCAGCCGGCCTGCGCATCAGCGAAGCGTGCGCCTTGCGCGTCGAAGATATAGACTCCCAGCGAATGGTGATCCGCGTGCGCTATGCCAAGGGAAACAAGCAACGCTACACGGTCTTGTCGCAGCAATTGCTGCTGGCGCTACGAGCCTACTGGCGTGTGCAACGACCGCCCGAATGGCTGTTTCCCGGCCAGGGCAAAGTGCCGCATATCTCGCCTGATACCGCGCGGCAAGTCTTTCGCGCGGCGCGCGAAGAAGCTGGCTTGGGCCGGTGGTGCACACCGCACACGCTGCGCCATAGCTTTGCCACCCATCTGCTGGAGAGCGGCACGGAACTGGTGGTCATCCAGGCGCTGTTGGGACACAGCACCATCCGCACCACCACCACCTACACGCACGTCAGCACAGACCACATCGCCAAGGTCACCAGTCCGCTGGATGCACTGCCGTGGGAGCCACAGCGCCGCTCATGATCACCATCTCCAACCGGCCGCGGATGGAGGTAGCTGACATTCTGCAAGCGCATGGGGACGCCTATCAAACGCGTCATCCCGTCTCCTCGGAACAAGCCGCCGTCTTACGACGACTGTGCGCCTGCCGCACGGCCGCGCTCGGCGGACATGTGGATACGTGCGCTGCTTGCGGGACGGTGCAGATCTCCTACAACTCCTGCCGCGATCGTCATTGTCCCAAGTGCCAGGCGAGCAGGCAGCACGCCTGGGTCGAAGCGCGCTTGGAGCGGCTGTTGCCCGTGCCGTACTTCCATGTGGTCTTTACGCTGCCCGAGCAGCTGCAACCGCTGGGACTGAAGAACCGGCGTGTGCTCTATGGCCTGCTGTTTCGCGC